>JBATKC010000287.1:0-28134 GCA_049669065.1 Gammaproteobacteria bacterium | reverse complement strand
GGCGCTGGATATGACTCTGGGGCCGGCCCATCGCATCGAGGCGACGGGCGGGCCGGTGGTGCAGCCCATGGCCGAGCGGGTCATGGCGGCGAGCAGCGCCGACGATGCCGGCAGCTATCAGAGCGGTGAGATCCGCATCGGCAGCCAGGTCAGCGCCAGCTTCGAACTGCTCGGACCCTGACCCGGTTCAATCGCGGATCAATCCTCCGCCAGCGCGTCGGCGATATCCTGGAGCAGCACCGGATCCTGCGGTGCGGTGGCGGATGGATAACGCGAGATGACCCTGCCATCCCGTCCGATCAGGAATTTCTCGAAATTCCAGGCGATGTCTCCCGGGTTGCCGTTGGCGGGATCGGTCATCCAGGCATAAAGCGGATGGCGATCGGGGCCATTGACCTCGATCTTTACGCCCAACGGGAAACTCACGCCGTAACGCTGCTGACAAAATCCGAGGATCTCCGCCGGGCCGCCCGGCTCCTGGCTGCCAAACTGGTTGCAAGGGATACCCAACACGCTGAAGCCTTGCCCCTCGAGCTCCTTGTGCAGCGCCTGGAGGCCGGCATATTGGGGCGTGTAACCGCACTCGCTGGCGACGTTGACCACCAGAACGACCAGGCCCTGAAGATCGGTGAGCAAATCGGGCTCGCCACCGAGACTGTCTATTTCGAAGTCGCTGAACTGTTTCATCGGCTCTCTCCTGCGTCCTGCTGATGCTAGCACGGCCTCGATCCTCGACAGGGCGCTATCCGGATGACACCATCCGCCAGCGTTGGCCCGCATCCGGGCGTCTCCGGGACCGATAGCTTGAAACGACCGCTGACCCTGCTTTTCCTGGCGGTGCTGCTGCTCGCATGCGTGGCCCCGCCGCTGATCGGCCGTGCGGTCGAGGCACGCCAGCGTTTCCTGCTCGGGCAGTTGTCGCTTTATACGATCGGCGCGCCGCCGACCGTCGATGACTATCAGACCGGCTGGTTTACCTCCCGCGCCCGGCATCGTTTGCCGCTCTCCGCACGGGGCGCCCAGCGGATAACCGGTCTGCTCGCCGGCGCGAGCACGTCGGCGCCATCCACTCTGATCGTCGACAGTGTGATCGCTCACGGGCCCTGGCCGATGCTGCAAGGACTGCCGGCTCTGGCTCGCATGCGCTCCACGTTCCTGCTTGAAGGTGCGGACGACCACACCATCCACATCCCCGGCACCGCGGTGACGCGTATCGGTTTCGGCGGCGGTGGTCACGCCCGATTTGTCGCCGATGCGATCGAGGGGCCGATGGCGGGCGGTCAGGGCGTTTTCTCGGCGGCGGGCGCGGATATCGGTGTGTCATTCGATCGTCACGCCGCCCACCTGCGGTCTGAAGGGCGGCTGGGCCCGATCGAGGTAGCCGGCACGAACGGCCGTATGCGGTCGGGCGAAATTGCATTCCACAGCGACACCCGGCCGACCGGGCATGGTCTGCGCAGCGGCAACAGCCGGGTGGCCCTGGAGCGCTTTGAATTTACCGACCGGCTGGGCCGGCAGGTCAGCGGTGCGGGGTTCGAGATCGATCTGACGGTGGCGACCAGCGGCGAGACCGTAGCCTACGACACGCAGCTCGAACTGGCCGAGTTCCAGGTCACCGGCAGCGCACCGTTTGCGGCAAAGATGCGGCTCACGATCGACGCGCTGGACAGCGTGATGCTCGGCGCCCTGGTGCAACGGATCCAGCAGGGCTTCCCGATCAGGTCGGCGGGAACGGAACTGGCCGCAGTTGTCCGCCCCGGGTCCCGTCTGCAGCTCTCCGGGCTGGAGATCCTCGCCGAAGATGGCCGCGCCGCGCTGAATCTCGATCTGTGGCTACCGACCGAAGAAGACCGGGCGATCGACGACGGCAGCGAACTGCTGTCTCTGCTGCGCGGGCGCGGTCAGCTGACATTTAACCGGCCGATGTTGAACAGCCTGCTGGGTCTGAAGCCAGACGCTGATGGCGATCCGATCGGTCTGTTAAGGGCAGGCTATCTGCGCCGCGACGGTGACGACCTGGTCAGCGATATCGACCTGAGCGGCGGACTGCTCACGGTAAACAAGCTCCCGCTGCCGCTACCCTTCGCGCGCTAGCTGGCGATCTCGTTCGCTGCGCCCGGTCATGGCGTCTTGCTGTCAGTATGGTGGCAGGCCACGATCCGGCCTGCCTGTTCGCGCAAATCCGGCCGCTCCTGCGCGCACCGCGCGTCTGCCAGCGGGCAGCGCGTGCGGAATGCGCAGCCGCTGGGTGGGTCGAGCGGCGACGGCAGATCACCGACGATAGCCACGTGTGGCGCACCCTGCTGGATGGCCGGATCCGGAACCGGCACCGCGTCGATAAGGGCGCGGGTATACGGGTGCAGCGGTTGATCGCAGACTCGATCACTGTCGCCGATCTCCACCACCCGTCCCAGATACATGACCATCACCCGATGGCTGATGTGGCGCACCACGGACAGGTCATGCGCGATAAACAACAGCGACAGACCCAGCTCCTGCTGGATATCCATCAACAGGTTGACGATCTGCGCCTGGACCGAGACATCCAGCGCGCTGACCGGCTCGTCGCAGATGATCAGCGAAGGGTGCAGGATCAGCGCCCGGGCGATGCCGATCCGCTGACACTGACCGCCGGAAAACTCGTGCGGATAGCGATTGATCAGCGACGCACCCAGCCCCACCCGCTCCATCATCGCTTCGACCCGGCCACGCCGGTCGGGTCGGTCGAGCCCGGGCTCGAACACGCGCAGCGGTTCGGCGATGATTTCACCAACGGTCATCCGCGGATTGAGTGACGCCAGCGGATCCTGAAAGATCATCTGCACCTCGCGCCGACGCTGACGCAACGCGTCGCCGCCAAGGCCGGTCAGCGGTCGGCCGTCCAGCGCCACCTGGCCCGATGCCACCGGCACCAGCCCGAGGATTCCGCGCGCGAGAGACGACTTGCCGCAGCCGGACTCGCCGACAACCCCCAGGGTCTCGCCGCGTCCAAGCTCGAAACTGACCGAACTCACTGCCTCGAGGATCCGGGTCCGGCCGAGCATGCTCGCCCCCGGCACCCGGAAATGGACCGAGAGATCGCGTACTTCGAGCAGCGCGCCGTCAGCGACACCGGTCACGGCAGCATGCTCCGGTGACAAGCCTTCAGATGACTCTCGCCAAGCCGCTCGACTGCCGGCCGCTCATTCAGACAGCGCGGCTCCCGGTATTCACAGCGCGACGCAAAGGGACAGCCCGCCGGGAGCGCGAGCAGGCTCGGCGGATTGCCCGGGATGGTCTGCAGTCGCTTCAAACCGGGCTGATCCAGACGCGGCACCGAGCGCAGCAGACCCCGGGTATAGGGATGCCGGCTGTGATGAAAAATCTCATCGAGCGTGCCGTACTCCATCAGCTGGCCACCGTACATCACTAACGCCCGATCGCTGCTGCCGGCGACCACACCCAGATCGTGGGTGATGAGGATGATCGCGGTACCGAACTCGCGGCGGATCTCAGACAGCAGTTCGAGGATCTGCGCCTGGACGGTGACATCCAGCGCGGTGGTCGGCTCGTCTGCGATCAATAGATCGGGCCGGCACAGCAGCGCGATCGCGATCATTACCCGCTGCCGCATGCCGCCGGAGAACTCGTGAGGATAACGGTCGATCCGACCGCGCGCGTCCGGGATATGCACCGCATCGAGCATCTCCAGCGCTGTGCGTCTGGCCTCGGCTTCGCTCATGCCCTTGTGCAGCACCAGCACTTCCACCATCTGCTTCGCTATCGTCAGATAAGGGTTAAGCGAAGTCATCGGGTCCTGAAAGATCATCGAGATCCGGTCGCCGCGGAACTCGTTCAGCTGCGCCGTGGGCAGGTTCAGGATCTCCTCGCTCCGATAACGGACGCTGCCGGAGCAACGCCCGTTGGCGGCCAGCAGCCCCATGATGGCGAGCATGCTCTGACTCTTGCCGGAACCGGATTCGCCGACGATGGCGAGGACTTCGGACGGTTCCAGCGAGAAGCTGATGCCGTTTACCGCCTCGACCTCGCCGTCGGGCGTATCAAAACGGACCACCAGTTGATCGACTTCCAGCAATGGCATGGGTATCAACGGTCCTTCGGGTCGAGGGCGTCACGCAGGCCATCGCCGATAAAGTTGAAACAGAACAGGGTGGCCGCCAAAAACACGGCCGGGAAGATCAGCAGCCAGGGGGCGCTCTCCATCTCCTGCGCGCCGTCGTTGACCAGCGCACCCCAGGAGGTCATCGGCTCCTGCACGCCCAGACCGAGGAAACTGAGGAACGATTCGACGAGGATCACCTGGGGGATAGTGAGGGTGACATAGACCACGACCACACCGAGCAGGTTGGGCACGATATGTCGGCGGATGATAGAGATGGTCGGCGTGCCCAGGGCTTCGGCCGCTTCGATAAACTCTTTCCGTTTCAGGCTCAGCGTCTGGCCGCGGACGATACGCGCCATGTCCAGCCAGTTGATGGCGCCGATGGCGACAAAGATCAGCACGATATTGCGGCCGAACAACACCATCAGCAGGATGACGAAGAACATGAATGGCATCGCATACAGGATATCGACGATGCGCATCATCACGTGATCCACGCGTCCGCCGACGTAACCCGCCGTCGCGCCATAAGCGATACCGATCAGTAGACTGACCAGCGTCGCTACCAGACCGACCAGCAACGAAATACGCCCACCATGCAGCGTGCGCACCAGCAGATCGCGGCCGAGACTGTCGGTGCCGAACAGATGGCCGCTGGCCAGATCCGGCGCTATGGCGATGTTGCTCCAGTCGGTGAAATCATAGTCGAAGGGCACCAGCCACGGCCCGACGATCACCGCTATCGTCATCGAGATCAGGATCACGCCGGCGACGACCGCGGCGCGATTGCGCATCAACCGTCGACGCGCATCTACCCAGAGACTGCGGCCCTCGACGGCGCCGTTGCTCACCGGATTCACCGCGGCCATCAGTATTTGACCCGCGGATCGAGCAGCGCGTAGATCATGTCGACGAGGAAATTGAACACGATGATCAACACGCCGTAGAAGATGACCACGCCCAGGACCAGCGTGTAGTCCCTGTTCAGGGCGCCCTGCACAAAAAAGCGACCGAGACCGGGTACGCCGAAGATCTGTTCGATGACCACCGAGCCGGTGATGATGGCCGCGGTCGCCGGTCCCAGATACGACACCACCGGCAATAGCGCCGGCTTGAGCGCGTGACGCAGTATCACCAGGCGTTCGGGCAGGCCCTTGGCACGCGCGGTGCGGATAAAGTTGCTGTGCAGGACTTCGATCATGCTGCCACGGGTCAGGCGACTGATATAGGCGATCTGCGGCAACGCCAGAGAGATCACCGGCAGCACCAGATTGGCGGCTGAGCCATCGCCGAGACCGCCGGCGGGCAGCCATCCGAGAACCACCGCGAACAGCAGGATGAGCAGCGGCGCCATCACGAAATTCGGTATCGATATGCCGGTCATCGAGACCGCCATCACCGCATAGTCCGTCCGCGTATTCTGTCGTAGCGCGGCGAAAGTTCCGGCACTGACGCCCACCAGCAGCGCGAGCAGCATGGCCAGACCGCCGAGCCGCAGCGAGACAGGGAACCCGGCCATGACCAGCTCGGTGACCGAGTATTCCTTGTACTGGAATGACGGCCCAAAGTCCCCCTTGAGCAAACCTGAGAGATAACGGCCGAATTGCTGATAGAGCGGCTCATCCAGGTGATAGGCCGCGAGCATCCGCGCTTCGATCTCCGGTGGCAGTTTACGCTCGCTGTCGAACGGCCCACCCGGCGCGACGCGGATCATAAAGAAGGCGATTGCGATCATGATCAGCAGAGTCGGCCAGGCGCCGATAAATCGCTTCAGGGCGTATTTGAGCAACAGACGGTCTCCCGAGTCTCCGCGGCGGATGTTATCACCGGCCGGAGGACTCCTGCCGGGTCAAAACCCGCGGGCGGCGGTGTCGATCGTAAGGAACTTGCTGTAATTGTGGTCCAGCCCGTTGGTCTGGTAACCGAGCACCCACGGCTTCACGAGCCGCTTGACCACGGAAAAATAGACCGGCATGACCGGATATTCAGACAACAAGACCTGCTCGGCAGCCCGCAGCAGCTCGAGGCGGCGCGCGGGGTCCAGGGTCTGACCGGCCTCGGCCAGCAGGCGATCGTATTCGGGATTGTCGAACCCGGGATCGTTCTGGCCGTGGGTGGAATGGAAGATCTCGAGAAACGTGTTGGCATCGTTGTAGTCGCCAACCCATCCCGTGCGCATCACCTGCCAGCGGCTGCCGTCGAGCCGCTGCTGCAACAGCACCTTGAATTCCAGATTGGTGGGCCGGGCGCGCACACCGAGGGCCTGTTTCCACATCGCGGAGATCGCCAGCGCGATCTTCTTGTGATTCTCGCTGGTGTTGTAGAACAGCTCGACCCGCAGCGGGTTCGCCTCGCTGAAGCCCGCCTCGGCATAGAGACGCCGTGCCTCGGCCAGACGCTTTTCCGCTGGCCAGTCGCGCCACGGGAATTGCGCCGGCTGGTAACCGCTCACCGCCACCGGGACAAAATTGTAGGCCGCGATCTCGCCGACACCGGTGACTTTGTCGACGATAATCTCGCGGTCGATGGCCATGGTCAGCGCCTGGCGCAGACGCGGGTCGTCGAAGGGCGCGTTATCGAGACTGAACTGGTAGTAATACACCGACCCGAAGGGTCCGAGGACCAGATCGTCGGGAAGGTTCTCCTTGATCCAGTCGAACTGGTTGTTGGGCAGGGTGAGAGTGTAGTCCAGTTCGCCTGCCCGGTAGCGCTTCAGCTCGGCGGATGGTTCTTCGACATGCAGGTAGTAAACCGTATCCAGCGCAACACTGTCCGCGTCCCAGTAGTTGGGATTCTTGCGCAGTTTGACGTGCGACTGGACCACCCAGTCGTCCAGCATAAAGGCGCCGTTCGACACCTGGTTGCCGGGCCGTGAGAATCGATCACCGAATTCGGCCAGTGACTGACGGTGGACCGGATAGGCGGTGGAATGATTCAGGACTTCGAGGAAGTACGGGGTCGGGTCGATCAGCCGGATCTCCAGCACCCGATCAGACAGGGCCCGGACGCCGAGGACTTCCGGCGGCTGGCGACCGGCCACCACGTCCAGCGCACCCTCGATAGCCTGCAGCAGCTGACCGTAGGCCGACCCGGTGGCGGGGTCCACCGCGCGCCGCATGCCGGCAACAAAGTCCTCGGCGACGACGGGATCACCATTGGACCAGCGTGCGTCGGCACGCAGGTAGAAGGTATAGACCCGGCCGTCTTCGCTGATCTCCCAGCGCTCGGCGACACCGGGAACCGGCGAGCCGTCCGGCGCCTCGGCGATCAGACCCTCGTAAAGATCACGCAGGATATCGGCCGCCGAGGTCTCCTCGGAGCGCTGCGGATCCAGGCTGTCAGGCTCGCCGCCATTGCCCTTGCGCAGCACCAGCCCGTCCTCCGGTGGTGGCGGCACCGGCCGGTTGACGTCGGGCCCGGTCTCGGAATCGACACAACCGGCGGCCGCGAAGGCAACGCAAAGGCTCAGCAGGAGCGTGGGAAAACTGCGTCTATTCAATGTGTCCATCCGTTTCGGCGATATAAAAATGACGGGTCGGGTGGGCGTCAAGCAGATTGTTTTTCCAGCCCCTGACCCAGGGCTTCACCAGCCGTCGGGACACATAGAAATAGATCGGCATGACCGGCTGTTGTTCCAGCATCACGGCCTCGGCTTGTGCTTTCAGCTGCCGGCGCCGCGCCAGATCGGTTTCGGCGGCGGCCTGATCAAGCAGCGCATCATAGACCGGATCGGCATAGCCGGTGTCATTGCGGCCATTGTCGGAACGCAGGATATCGAGAAAATTCACCGGATCGCTAAAATCACCGATCCACCCCGCGCGGTAGACCTGCGTCTCGTCTTTACGCCGTCGCGTGGCCAGATACACCTTGAATTCCTGGTTGACGATTTTTGTCTTCACTCCCAGATGCTGTTTCCACATCGCCGCGATCGCGAGCGCCATCTGCCGATGATTGTCACTGGTGTTGTAGAGCACCTCCACTTCCAGCGGTCGCTCTGGCCCGTAGCCGGCTTCGGCATAGAGTCTGCGCGCCTCTTCCAGCTGTTGTTCGCGTGGCCACGCCGCCCACGCCGGCACTGGTGCCGGGTAGCCCGGCAAGGGCGGGACGAAATTGTAGGCAGGCATCTCACCACCTGCGCTGACGTATTCGGTAATGATCGAACGGTCCGCTGCCATGGCCAGGGCCCGTCGCAGACCCGGTTGATCACGAAACGGCGGCTGCTCCAGGTTGAAGCCAAAAAAATACACCCCGAGATAGGGCGCGACATGAAACTGATCGCCCAGGTTTTCCCGGATCCAGCTGATCTGGTTATGGGGCACGGTGTCGGTCCAGTCGAGATCACCGGCACGGTATCGCTTGAGCTCTGAAGCAGGGTTCTCCAGCGAATGAAAATAGACCTCATGGATCGCCAGGGAATCCGCGTCCCGATAGTAAGGGTTCCTGAGCAGCCTGATGTGGGACTGGATCACCCATTCATCGAGCATGTAGGCACCGTTGGAGACCAGCCGCCCCGGACGCGCGAATGCTCCCGGCCATTGGGCTGCGCTCGGTCGATGCAGCGGGTAGGTCATCGAATGCGTCAGCAGTTCGAGAAAGTAATCGCTCGGGTTCTTTAGCGTGATGCGTAAGGTCCTCGCATCCACCGCCTCCACGCCAAGCGTCTCCGGGGGCAGTTCGCCGGCGGCGATAGCCTGGGCGTTGAGGATCGGTATCAGCAAACCCGCGTAATTGGAAAGCGTGTCGGGGTCGACACCACGGCGCAAGGCGAAGACAAAATCCTCCGCTGTCACCGGGTCGCCATTGGACCAGCGGCCATCCTCGCGCAGGCGGAACTCATAGATCCGGCCATCATCGCTGATCGCCCAGGATTTTGCGGCCCCGGGTTCCAGCGTACCGTCGGGCGCCTGGTTGACCAGACCCTCATAAAGATCGCGCTGAACCTGCGAGGAGTTCACCCCCTCGCTCTTGTGAATATCCAGGCTCTGGGGTTCGGCGCCGTTACCGCGATTGAGCACCGTGGTCGATATGGGACCGCGGACTGTACCGGGCTCAGCCCCGTTCTCCGGGCTGCATCCACCACACAACGCAAGCGCCGTGACAAGGAGAAAAGCGGTCTTCAAACGCCGGTCGTCCCGTCTTTCACGGCGTCACCGGCGGCAGCATGACGCTTGAGGTGGATCAGCAGCAGCGAGATCGCCGCCGGGGTGACACCTGGGATGCGCGCGGCCTGGCCGAGCGTGGCGGGCCTCGCCTGCTCGAGCTTTTGGCGCACCTCGTGCGAGAGTCCGGCGACACAGGAAAAGTCCATGCTCTCGGGCAAGCTGCGACCCCCGTGCTGACGCTGGCGCTCGATCTCCGCCTGCTGGCGGCGGATGTAGCCATCGTATTTGACCTGCACCTCGACCTGAGCGCTCACCTCGGGGTCCAGTATTGGGCCGGCGAAGGCACCGACAGTCGTCAGGTCCAGGTAGGTGACTTCGGGACGCTTTAACAATTCGCTGGCGCGATACGCCCGTGCCAGCGGACCGCCAAACAACCGGCCGGCAAGGTCAGCCGGGATATCATCCGGCTGCAGGGTCAGGCCCTGGATGCGTTCCAGCTCGAGGCTGACGGCGTCGCGCTTTTGCTCGAATGCACGCCAGCGATGGTCGTTGACCAGGCCGAGATGGCGGCCCACCGGGGTCAATCGCAAATCCGCATTGTCCTCCCGCAGCAACAGCCGGTGCTCCGCGCGGCTGGTGAACATCCGATACGGCTCCGCGGTTCCCTGGGTGACCAGATCATCGACCAGCACGCCGATATAGGCTTCGTGTCGCTGCGGGTACCAGGGATCGCGCTGCTGGACCTGCCGCGCCGCATTGATACCGGCGAGGATGCCCTGGGCCGCGGCCTCTTCGTACCCGGTGGTGCCATTTATCTGTCCGGCCAGGAACAGCCCGTCAAAAAAGCGGCTCTCCAGCGTATGGCGGAGATCTCGCGGATCGAAGAAATCGTATTCGATCGCATAGCCGGGCCGGGTGATATGCGCCTGTTCGAATCCCCGGATGCTGCGCACGAACTCGTACTGTATGTCGAATGGAAGACTGGTCGAGATGCCGTTGGGATAGACCTCTGGCGTATCCAGCCCCTCGGGCTCGACAAAGATCTGGTGTGAGGGCTTGTCGGCGAAACGCTGGATCTTGTCCTCGACTGAGGGACAGTAACGCGGCCCGGTGCCCTCGATGGCGCCGCTGAACATCGGCGAGCGGTGCAGCGCCCCGCGGATGATTTCGTGGGTGCGTTCGTTGGTCGCGGTGATATGGCACGGGACCTGGCGCGGGTGATCCGCCTGCCGGCCCAGAAAAGAAAATACCGGGCGCGGCTCGTCTCCCGGCTGTACCTCAAGACAGGAGAAATCGATGCTGCGGCCATCGATCCGTGGCGGCGTCCCGGTCTTCAATCGGCCGACCCGCAACGGAAGCTCTCGCAAGCGCTGCGCCAGCCTCAGCGCCGGCGGATCTCCGGCACGTCCACCCTCATGCTGACTCTCGCCGACATGGATGCGGCCGGCGAGAAACGTACCCACGGTGAGGACGACACACGGTGCATGGAATTCCAGGCCCATCCGGGTGCGGACACCGGTAACGCGATCTGCGGACAACAGCAGGTCGTCCACCGCCTGCTGGAACAAGCTCAGCCCCGGCTGGGCCTCGAGCATCTGTCGGATCGCCTTGCGATAAAGCGTGCGGTCCGCCTGGGCCCGGGTGGCCCGGACGGCCGGACCCTTGCGTGCGTTGAGGGTGCGAAAGTGGATGCCGGCGCGATCGGCGGCGATCGCCATCGCGCCCCCCAGCGCGTCGACTTCCCGGGCCAGATGACCCTTGCCGATTCCACCGATGGCCGGGTTGCAGCTCATCTGTCCGAGCGTCTCGATGCTGTGGGTGAGCAGCAGCGTGGATGCGCCCATGCGGGCCGCGGCAAGCGCCGCTTCGGTGCCGGCATGGCCGCCGCCCACTACGATGACATCGAACTGTTGGGGGAATATCACGGTCGCTTCGATCCTGTTGAATTCGCGCTATATTAGGCGCCTCGGGCGACGCTCACCAGCGCGCAGGCTCGCCGTGGCGGGCATTATCCCCGCCAGCAGGATCGATATGGCCTCTTTGTGCGACACTCGTCACACATTTGGATGGCGCTTTCCGCGATGCTCTGCATGGCGGCGTTTATTTCCTAAAAGGCTCCGCCCGCGTCCGTGTGTTTTCCGGGCTGTTTGACTTAATGATCTGGACAAAATCCTGATGCTCCCGAGGCTGGACCCAAGACAGCGATTGAGGATGCGGCGCTTCAAGATGGCGCTCGTGTCCTACTGTATGTGGGCCTCGCTCGGTCTGTTCGCGTTCTACACCGGACAACTGACCATCCCCCGCGAGATGCTCTACGTGATCCTCGGCGGGATCGCGCTCAGCAATCTGTATTTTTATGTGATGATCCGCAGCGGTCTGAACCGGCGTCTCGGCGATCCGGCCATGACCCTGCCGCAGCTGGTCATCGCCACCGGCTGGGCCATGGTGCTGATGTTCTCGGCTCCGGAGGCGCGTGGTGCACTGATGATGGTCTATGTCATCACGATCCTGTTCGGGATCTTCCATCTGACTCGCCGCGGTTTTTTCGCGATGACAGTGCTCTCCCTGTTTGGATACATGCTGGTGATCGGCGCGGATTATGTGCTGTCACCCGAACACTTTGTCATGAGACGGGAACTGCTCAACGTGCTGGTGTTGAGCGCGAGTCTCATCTGGTGCGCGAGCTTTGGCAATTACGTAGCGCAGCTCAAGTCAACCTTGCGCCAGAACAACATAGAGCTGCGCGAGGCCGTCAGCAGCGCCAGCCGCATGGCCACACGGGATCATCTGACCCAGTCGTTCAACCGTCGTTACATGATGGAGAGCCTGAGCCGTGAGAAGGCCCGTGCCGACCGCACCGGATCGACGTTCTCTCTGTCCATCCTGGATCTGGATCACTTCAAGGACCTCAACGACGCCCACGGTCACTTGGTCGGTGATCGTGTGCTCACCGCGTTCGCTTATCTCGCGCGACAGGAATTGCGCGCCACCGACGTGATCGATCTGGATAGCGAGGGCCGCTGTTTCGGTCGTTTTGGCGGCGAGGAATTTATCTGCCTGCTGCCCAGCACCGATGAAGAGGGCGGAGAACGCTGCGCCGAGCGTCTGCGGGAAGCCACGGCCGACGCCCATTTCGAGGGCAAGCTGAGAATTACGCTATCGGCGGGCGTCGCCGAATACCGGGCCGGAGAATCGGTCGCCGATACCTTAAGGCGGGCCGACGACGCGCTCTACTTCGCCAAGCAGACCGGGCGCAACCGGGTCGAGTGCGCGAGCACGCTGGACGGGCCCAAGCCGCCGACCGCGACCGACGACGACAAGATCGTCCACGGTCATTTCCGGCGCTCCCTCTCGAGCTAGATTCCGGCTCCCGTCAACGCGCCGCCCTGGACGCTTGTGGCGATTGGGGACCAGGCGAACACAGCAGCGGAAAATATTCGAACTGCGTGTCGCATTCCTGACCCTGGGCTGCATAACGCATATTCAGTCCGGCCCGCCTGCGATCCGATACGTTGGGACCGCTGGTGTGTAACAGCCAGGAATGGAAGATATAGAACTCACCGGGTTGCAGATCCAGGGTGACAGCCCGGCTAATCTCTTCGTCAGTCAGCGCGCCGCTGCGCAGCAGCTCGGCCTTGATCCGTTTCTGGTAATCGCCGATCAGCAATCGATGGCTGCCGGGGATGATCTGCATGGCGCCGCTCTCGGCGTCGACCTGATCAAACGCCATCCACACGGTAACGGTCTGCACCGGGTCTCCGTTAGGGAGATAGCCGCCATTGCGCTCCCCGACATCCTGGTGCCAGGCAAAGGTGCGGCCGGTCTTCGCGTGCTTGACCACGAAGCGGGTCTTGAACAGCGCGATACGCGGCGTGCCCAGCATCTGCGCCACCGGCCGCACGATGCAGGGGTGGGTGCAGACGTCGAACACATCGGACTCGCTCAGGTGCAGGTCACGTCCACGCTTGGCTGGCACCGGGATATGCTGCCAGGGACCGTCGTATCGCAACGGGCCCAGATATCCTTGTTGCGCAAACGTCTGTAGCTGAGACTCGCTGAGATCGTAGCGATCGAACTCGGGGCGCGCCGGACGCTGTGCCGCCCGCGCACGCTGGCTCTGCCAGCTCAGCGGTCGTTCCCAAAAGGCGTCCTTGCGGCCGCCGTAATAGGCCTCCAGCGCCTGATTGGCGATGCGCGAACTGCGCAAGGCAGCATCGCCATTGCCGGAGCCTGCGCTGCCACCGGCAAGCTCGCCGACGATGGATTCGAGCATCGGCCGATGTGGCAGCGGCTCTTTTTTGAAACGCCAGGTCCGGGTCCGCGCGCGGCGCAGCTTGCGCCGCAGATCAGCGAGCTGCCATTCGCGCCGCGTCTGGCTCAGTCTCATCAATGCCTCGGGGGTCTGCTCCAGCCGCACCGGCGACGCGGTCGACATACAGGACAGACGCAGCCGGCCGCGGTGGCCCTGGATAACCAGCTCATCGGTCGGTTTGCTGGCGGTGAATTCCCACAGCGCGCTGCCCACGGCACCGTCCGGGGTAGTGAAGGATATCGACACCGCGTCCTCGGCCTCGTGCAGCGGTACCGAATTGCTGGCCGCACCGCCGGTAAATGCGAGCGGGCCGAACCAGTCGTCAAACAGATCGAGCACATGCCCGCACAGATCGTAGAACTGGCCACCGCCGCAGATCGCCGGCGACAGACGCCAGTCACCCCTGCGCAGACGTTTGCTGAGACGATAGTCGACCGATGTGATAGTGCCGAGTTCGCCCGAGCGGATGATCTCCCGCACCTGTCGAAACCTGGGCAGGAAGCGCCGGTAATAGGAAACGTAAAGCGGCAGACCTGCATCACGGAATGCCGTCACCATGCGTTCGCACTCGCCGTCGGTGCGGCCGGCCGGCTTCTCGACCAGGCAGGCCTTGCCGGCCGCGCAGACAGCCAGCGCGTATTGGAGATGGCGATCGGGCGGCGTGGCCACATAGACGACATCCACCTCTGCGTGTTCGATCACCGCCTGGGCATCCGTGGTCCAAAATTCGACCCCGCGGCGGCGGGCGAAATCGCGCAGCTTGTCCTCGGAACGGCGCATGACCGCGACCAGACGGCTCCCGGGGATGGCCTGGAACGCGTCGCCCGCCTTGCGCTCGACGACATCACCGCATCCGATGATGCCCCAGCCCACGCTCTTCATGATTCGGTCTCCATCTGCTTCTTTCCAGGAACTTACTGCTCAGCCAACAATGATAGGTCAATCGGCTGTCCGCTTCCCGCGGGATGGGACGGCGCTTACTTGCCGATACAAAAACTCGAGAATATTTCGCCCAGCAGATCGTCGCTGCTGAACTCCCCCGTGATCGAGCCAAGGTCTTGCTGGGCCAGCCGCAGTTCCTCGGCCACAAGCTCACCCGCGCGAAACGTCTGCAGCTGGGTGACCGCTTCCTCCAGGTGTGCCCGGGCGTTCTCCAGCGCATCCAGGTGCCGCCGCCGCGCCGAAAACGCGCCCTCGCCTGCTGACTGAAAACCCATCAATCCTTTGAGATGTTCACGCAACAGATCGATACCGGCCCCGGTGAGCGCGGAGACGCTGATCACGGTCACGCCCTCGCGATCCGTGCGTTCGGGTGCTGCGCCGATCAGATCGATCTTGTTGCGCACCACGGTCAGCGACGCACAGTCCGGCAGATCCGCCAGCTGGGACGTGGCTGCAGACTCGCGGGAGGCGTCGATGATCAGCAGCACCTGATCGGCTTCCTGCATCGCGCGACGTGCCCGCCGCATGCCTTCGACTTCAACGACATCGCCTGCCTCTCTCAGGCCGGCGGTATCGATCACGTGCAGCGGCATGCCGTCGATGGCGATCTGCTCCCTCAACAGATCCCGGGTGGTACCCGGCTGGGCGGTCACGATCGCGGTGTCCTCACCGGTCAGCCGGTTCATCAGGCTGGACTTGCCGGCATTCGGACGGCCGGCCAACACCACATTCATCCCTTCGCGGAGGATGGCTCCCTGACCCGCCCGGGCGAGCAGATCATCAAAACCACTGCGCAAGGCCTGCAGCCGATCGTCGATGGCGCGGTCGGCAAGAAAGTCGACTTCCTCCTCGGGGAAGTCGATAGCCGCCTCTACATAGACCCGCAGACCGGTCAGGCCCTCTACCAGCTCGTGTACGCGGGACGAGAATTCGCCCTGCAGCGAGCGCAGCGCCGCCCGGGCCGCCTGCACCGATCCGCTGTCGATCAGATCGGCGATCGCCTCGGCCTGGGCCAGATCCAGCCGATCGTTGAGAAACGCGCGCTCGGAAAACTCGCCGGGGCGTGCCTGGCGCGCGCCGAGTTGCAGCAGCCGCTTGATCAGCTGATCCACCACCACCGGTCCACCGTGGGCATGGAACTCGACCACATCCTCGCCGGTGAACGAATTCGGTGCAGGGAAGACGACGATCAATCCGCTGTCGATGGCGTCGCCGGATTGATCGACGAAACGGCGCAGAGAAACCCGACGCGGTGCCGGCAGCTCCCCGGCCACCAGCAGCGCATGATCAAAGGCGGCCGGACCCGACACCCGCACCACGGCCACGCCGCCCCGACCGGGCGGGCTGGCCAGCGCAACGATGGTATCGCCCGCAATCATCGGCAAATCCAGGGGTCGACAGTCACCCTGGCCAAGGCCTGATCGATTGATGCAAAGCGGGCTGCAACAGAGGGTATCCGCATGAGGTGAAGGGTACGCGTTCCGGAGGCTGGGCGGACCGGTCCGCAGCAACGGCTGCCACGACCCCGCTGACCTTTGCTTCGCCGCAGTCCGCTGCCGGTATTATTGCGCGTTCACCGCGCGACGCCGCTGCGCCACTCAATGCTCGGCTTCTACCACCCGGTTGATCCGCCATTGTTGTGCGATGGACAGCAGATTGTTGACGAACCAGTAGAGCACCAGACCCGCCGGGAAAAAAGCGAAGAACACGGTGAACACGATCGGCAGCGCCATCATCACCTTGGCCTGTACCGGGTCCGGTGGCGCCGGGTTGAGCTTTTGCTGGATGAACATGGTGACGCCCATCAGCAGCGGCAGAATGAAATAGGGATCCTTTGACGACAGATCGTTGATCCACAGCATGAATGGCGCCTGGCGCATCTCGACGCTTTCCAGCAGCACCCAGTAGAGGGCGAGGAACACCGGCATCTGTACCAGGATCGGCAGACAACCGGATGCCGGATTGACTTTCTCCCGTTTGTAGAGCTCCATCATCGCCTGCGACAGCGCCTGGCGGTCATCGCCAAAACGTTCCTGCAAGGCCTTCACCCGTGGCTGCAGCTTGCGCATCTTGGCCATGGATTTGCCGCTGGTTTCGGACAGTTTGTAGAACACGACCTTGATCAGGACCGTCAGCAGGATGATGGCCCAACCCCAGTTTCCAGTGAGGTCATGGAGGCGCTCCAGCACCCAGAACAGCGGTTGGGAGATGATCGTCAGCCATCCGTAGTCCACCGACAGCACCAGTCCGTCCGCGGTCTCCTTTAACTGCTTCTGAACCTTGGGCCCGACAAACAGGGTATCGGCAAACACGCCCTTTTCGCCCGGTGCGACGGTGGCGATAGCACCGAGCGCGCTGAGCGTGTAACGGTCGCCGCGGGCGGTCACCTTGTAACTGGCGGGCGCGCCGGCGGGTGGTATCGCCGCGAGCAGAAAATGGTGCTGGATAGCGGCAATCCAGCCGCCGCTCGCCACCAGCTCGACCGGGTCCTCGATCAGGTCCTCAGCATCCAGCTTGTCGTACTTCTCGCCGTCATAGATCACCGGCCCACGGGTCGAATACGTGTCCACGTCGGTCATCGATCGCGAGACTTCGAGTTGCCGGCGGCGGATCTGCACATAGCTGGCGCCGCTCCATGCCTCGGCCGACTGGTTCGCCACCGCGTACTCGAGACCGATTGCATAGTGGCCGCGGCGCAGACGATAAGTCTTGGTCACTTCGAGACCGTCGCTGCCGGTCCAGGTCAGTGGCACTTCGAGGACCTCCGCGTCAGCATCAAGCTGATAGACATCCTGCGCAGCGGTATAGATCGCCTCGGCATCAGGCGGGGTCGGGCCGCTGGCGCTGCGCAGACCGCTGCTGAATACCGAATAGTCGGCGCTGCTCGGCGACAGCAATTCAACCAGCGTGTCCGGATCGTTCTTGCGGACCGGGTAATCCAGCAACGTGGCGCCGACCAGATCGCCACCCCGTGTATCCAGGAGCAGATCCAGAACATCGGTGGTGATGCGGATCTTGCGCCCTGCGGCTTCGACTGCCTCGGCCGTTGCCGGGTCCGGCAATTCCGCCAGGGCGTCGGTCGGCTCGGCCAGAGCGGGCAACTCCGCGGCAGCATCTCCCTGGATCCTGGTGTCCGATTGCGGAGCCGCCACCGGGGTTACCGGCCGGGCATAGTCTTCCATCCACGCCTGCCATGTCAGCCAGGCGGTGAAGACAAGCGCGATCCAGAGAAATACTCGCTGGTTTTCCATGAACTATTTTGCTTCTGTGGTGGTATGCGGCACGGCCGGGGGCACGGGATCATACCCGCCCTCGTGCCAGGGGTGGCAGCGGCCGACACGACGCAGCGCCATCCAGGTACCGCGGATCGGCCCGTGGCGCTCGACCGCCTCGACCGCAAACTGCGAGCAGCTCGGATGATAACGGCAGTTCTGCCCGAGGAAAGGGCTCAACAGCCACTGATAAGCGCGGATCAGGATGACGAGGATGCGGCGCATAGTCTGACTATCCTGCTCCAGTGAGCGTCAAGACTGGCGGCGATGCGCGCGGTGGATTCCCGGGCGACACCAGGCTTGGCCATAACAACAAAATCCAGCGCCGGCATATCGGCTCGGCGTAGCCGGAACGATTCCCTGACCAGACGCTTGATCCGATTTCGGCATACCGCAGACCCGGTCGCCTTCATCGAAATAGCCATGCCGAGGCGGGCGTGATCGTGGCTGCCGCGGCTCGCCAGAACCACAAACAAGGCATCAGCGGAACGCTGGCTGCGGCGAAATATCCGGGTGAAATCGCCCTTGTTACTGAGGCGATAATCGCGTCGGAGCCGCGCATCGATGGCGGATCCTGCCGCGACCGTCATCTAAGGCCGCCAGAACCCGTCAGGGGGTCAGCTGAGCGCGGCCCTTGGCGCGTCGCCGCGCCAGGATCTGACGTCCACTCTTGGTAGCCATGCGAGCACGGAAACCGTGGGTGCGTTTGCGGCGAAGATTGCTGGGCTGAAAAGTGCGCTTCATCGGTTCAGTCTCAAGCTCTTTGGAGTCGTTGGCGGACGGAGCTTGTGCCCCGCAACAAAGGGCGGAAATGCTACGTAGTGCGCCCACCATTGTCAAGAAACGGCCTGAAGCTCCGGCCTGTGGATAACCTCGGGAAACCGGTATAGACTCGGCCTCCCCGCGTCGTCTTTTGCCTTTATCTGGAGAATCGCCGAAGTGCCCGGATCTCTGTGGGACCGGTGTGTGCAGCGGCTCGAGAGCGATTTGCCCGAGCAGCATTTCAACACCTGGATCCGTCCTCTGCAGGCCGTCCAGGAGGAGCAGACCTTGCGTCTGCTTGCGCCGAACCGGTTTGTCGTCGACTGGGTCCGCGAGCACTTTTACGAGCAGATTTCAGCGGTGGTGAACGGCTGCGCGGAGAATCGTGAATTCGACCTTGTGATCGAGGTGGGAAGCCGGCGCCCGATACCCGTGTCGGAGCCGGTCAAAACCCCTCAGGCGCCGCAAGCACCTGCGCGTCAATTTCGCGCCCCCCCGGGTGTCGCCGTCGGCGGCCGGCTAAACCCGGATTTTACCTTTAACAACTTTGTGGAAGGCAAGAGTAACCAGCTGGCTCGCGCGGCGGCGTATCAGGTCGGTCTCAACCCGGGTTCTGCCTATAACCCGCTGTTTATTTACGGCGGGGTGGGTCTTGGGAAGACCCATCTGATGCACGGTGTCGGCAACGCGATTGTCGAGGCCAACCCGCAGGCCCGGATCGCGTATGTGCATTCCGAACGGTTTGTCGGCGACATGGTTTCGGCGCTGCGCCACAACACCATCAGCGAGTTCAAACGTGCCTACCGGTCTCTCGACGCATTGTTGATCGACGATATTCAATTTTTTGCCGGGAAAGATCGATCTCAAGAAGAATTCTTTCATACTTTCAATGCGTTACTGGAAGGGCAGCAACAAATCGTATTGACCTGTGACCGCTATCCGAAAGAGGTCAACGGTCTGGAGGAGCGGCTCAAATCCCGCTTCGGCTGGGGTCTGACCGTCGCCATCGAGCCACCGGAGCTGGAAACCAGCGTGGCCATCCTGCTCAAGAAAGCCGCCGCGGAGGGCGTCGATCTGCAGGAAGAGGTCGCCTTTTTTATCGCGAAGTGCATACGATCCAACGTGCGTGAGCTGGAAGGCGCGTTGCGCCGCGTGATCGCGAACGCGAGATTTACCGGCCGCCCGATCACCCTGGACTTCGCCCGCGAGGCCTTGCGCGACCTGCTTGCCCTGCAGGAGCGGCTGGTGACGCTCGAGAATATACAAAAGACAGTGGCAGACTATTACAAGATACGGGTAGCGGATCTGCACTCGAAACGCCGGAGCCGGATGATTACCCGGCCGCGACAGATTGCCATGGCACTGGCCAAGGAATTGACCAGTCACAGTCTTCCTGAAATCGGTGACGCGTTTGGCGGTCGTGACCATACGACGGTCATTCATGCCTGCAAACGGGTCAAGGGTTTACGAGAAGCGGAGACGCGGATCCGGGATGATTACGATAACCTGTTGAGAACCCTGACCGCATAAGCGGGACAAGCTGTGGATAAGTTTTCTCCAGTAAGTTATCCACAGTTACCACCCAGGCTGTACGGTGCTGCGAGACTTGCTTGAGAAGCGGGTCTTTAGCTAATAAGTCTTTGAATTATATGTGTTTTTTTAAACTTATCCACAGCGCTAGCCTTGGCTAGTAATAACAATAATATTTAATTAAAGAAAGATTATTAACAGGAGTGACGATGAAGCTGAGTGCTACCAGAGAGGCCTTTCTGGATCCCCTTCAGGCGATCATCGGTGTGGTGGAACGACGTCAGACAATGCCGATCCTCGCCAATGTGTTGATCACAGCCAGAAAGGGCACTGTCACGATGACCGCGACGGATCTCGAGGTCGAGATGGTGGCGACCGGAGAGATCGCGGCGGATGCTGACGGTGAGGCCACATTGCCCGGACGTAAGCTCCTGGATATCTGCAAGGCGCTGAATGAGGGCGTAAAGATCGAGGTGAATATCACCGGAGAAAAAGCGACGGTGCGAGCGGGACGTAGCCGATTTACCCTGGCCACGCTGCCGGCAACGGAATTTCCGGTGGTCGAGGATATTCACGCGCAACAGGCCATCACCCTACCCCAGGGCGCGCTGAAGCGGCTGCTGGAAAAGACGCAATTTTCGATGGCGCACCAGGACGTTCGCTACTATCTGAACGGTCTGCTGCTGGAAATCGACAAACTGCGGTTACGGGCGGTAGCGACCGACGGCCATCGGCTGGCGCTGTGTGATGTCACCCTCGATGTGGCTGCAGACGGAAACCACCAGGTTATCGTGCCCCGCAAGGGGGTGCTGGAACTCCAGCGGCTGCTGCACGCGGATGAGGATTTGACCCTGTCGCTGGGCACCAATCACATCCGGGTCGAAGTGGGCCGCATCCGCTTTACTTCCAAATTGATCGACGGGCGTTTTCCGGATTATCAGCGCGTGATACCGAAACAGGATGGCAAGTTCATCTCGGCGGATCGTGAACAGCTCAAACATTCGCTGTACCGAACCGCGATTTTGTCCAACGAAAAATATCGCGGGATCCGACTGGATCTGGCCGAAAATGCGCTGCGTATCCAGGCGCACAATCCGGAGCAGGAAGAGGCGGAGGAAGAGCTGGAAGTCAGCTATGACGGGCAATCCATGGAGGTGGGGTTCAACGTCAACTACCTGATGGACGCCCTGGGTGCGCTGGACGGTGAGACCGTCAGCGTGCAGATCAGTGATCCGAGCAGCAGTTGTTTGATCTGGGATGCCGGCACGGAGGGCTGCCAGTACGTGGTGATGCCCATGCGCCTCTAAAAACAGAGGCGGATGACCTTACAAAACCTTTGGGCCAGGAACGTCCGCTGTCTTGAGGAGGTAAGCCTCGAGGCAGGTCATTACAACCTGATTTTTGGCGAGAACGCCTCGGGCAAGACCAGCTTGCTCGAGGCGATATACGTTTTGGGCCGGGGCCGGTCATTCCGGGGCGCGCAGCGGGAAGGCCTGATACGCGATGGGTCGGACGAAGCCCAGGTGAGGGGGCGGATAAAACGCGGAGAGCAGACGGGCCAGGTTGGACTGGCGCTGACCAGAGGCGGAGCATCACGAATCCGTATTAATGGCCAGGACCCGCCAAGCGTCGCGGCCCTCGCTGAATGGCTACCCGTGCAGGTGCTGGATCCGGAGCTGCACCGGCTGGTGGATGAGGGTCCCGGGGTAAGACGCCGGTTTGTGGACTGGGGCGTGTTTCACGTGGAACATGGCTTTCTGGAACAGTGGCGGCGCTACCAGCGGGTGCTACGCCAGCGGAATGCCGCGTTGAAGGAAAAATCGTACCAGGACCTCTCCGTATGGAGCGAACAGCTCGCAGCCGAGGGAGAGTCCCTCGATGCGCTGCGCAGACGTTATCTGGACGGTTTGATCCCCGATGTTCAACATTTTGGGGTAAAGCTGCTGGATACCGAGATTCAGATGGAATACCGGGGCGGGTGGCCCGAAGGCAGGACCCTGGTACAGGCCCTGGCCAGTAGCCAGGATCGGGATCGTCGATTTGGTGCTACCCACGCGGGGCCGCATCGGGCCGATATCCAGATCGATGTGGCGCGGCGCAGGGCCCGGGGCAGAGTCTCCCGGGGGCAACAAAAGCTGCTGGCCGCCAGTCTTGTGCTGGGCCAGCTCAAGAACCTCGAGCGACGCACCGGGACGCAGAGCGTTTTGCTGCTGGATGATATTGCGGCGGAGCTGGACAAAGACAGTCTGACCCGATTGATCGGGGCGGTCAGCGGGCTTGGCGTGCAGATCTTTATCACCGCGCTCTCACGGGATGATGTCCCGTTGGACAGACCTTACAGGCTGTTCCACGTGGAACAGGGAAAGGTCTTATCGGTGGTATAATCCGCCGACTGTGCTGCGGATATCTTTCTATGAGCGAAAACACCACCTACGAAGCTAAAAACATCAAGGTTCTCAAGGGCCTGGACGCCGTCAGAAAACGGCCCGGGATGTATATCGGGGACACTGATGATGGCACCGGTCTGCACCACATGGTGTTTGAGGTCGTGGATAACTCCATCGACGAGGCGCTGGCCGGCCACTGTACTGGTGTCACGGTGAGAATCCATGCTGACGAGTCCGTCACGGTTTCAGACGACGGGCGGGGTATTCCGGTCGGCATCCACGAGGAAGAAGGCAAATCCGCCGCCGAGGTCATCATGACCGTGCTCCATGCCGGCGGGAAGTTCGATGACAACTCCTACAAGGTCTCGGGTGGTCTGCACGGTGTCGGCGTGTCTGTGGTGAATGCGCTCTCCGAGACCCTGATGCTGACCGTATATCGGGAGGGCAAGACCCATCAGCAGGAGTATCACATGGGCCGGCCCGTGGCCGATCTGGCAGTTGTCGGTGAGACTGACCGGACCGGCACGACCATCCGGTTCAAGCCCAGCGCAGAGGTCTTCAACAACATCAGCTTTCATTACGACATCCTGGCGAAACGCCTCAGGGAGCTGTCGTTTCTCAACTCCGGTGTGCGTATCGAGCTCGCTGATGACCGGACCGGCGAGGAGAATGTATACGAATATGAGGGCGGAATCCGTGCCTTTGTTGAGCATCTGAACCGCAACAAGACCCCGATCCACGAGAATGCGTTCTATTTCCAGACCGAGCGTGATGAGGTGGTGGTCGAGGTGGCAATGCAGTGGAATGACTCCTATCAGGAGAACATGTTTTGCTACACCAACAACATCCCGCAGCGCGACGGCGGGACCCATCTTGCCGGATTCCGTTCTGCGCTGACCCGGACGCTGAACACCTATATCGAACGCGAGGGGCTGGCCCGCAAGGAAAAAGTCTCTACCACCGGTGACGATGCGCGTGAGGGGCTGACGGCGGTGCTGTCAGTCAAAGTGCCGGATCCCAAGTTTTCTTCCCAGACCAAGGACAAGCTGGTGTCCTCCGAGGTCAAGGGGATCGTAGAGTCGGCCATGGCCGAGAAGCTCGAGGAATTTCTGCTAGAAAACCCGGGCGATGCCAAGTCTGTGGTCGGCAAGATCGTCGAGGCGGCTCGAGCCAGGGAGGCGGCGCGGAAAGCCCGCGAGATGACCCGTCGCAAAGGCGCGCTGGATGTCGCCGGGCTGCCTGGAAAGCTGGCCGACTGTCAGGAGAAGGACCCGGCTTTGTCCGAGCTCTTCCTGGTCGAGGGCGATTCAGCCGGTGGCTCTGCCAAGCAGGGCCGGGACCGCCGGACCCAGGCTATTCTGCCGCTCAAAGGCAAAATCCTCAATGTCGAAAAAGCCAGGTTTGACAAAATGTTATCGTCAGCCGAGGTTGGCACATTGATCACCGCGCTTGGCTGCGGGATCGGTCGCGAGGAGTTCGATCCGGACAAGCTCCGCTATCACCGCGTCATCATCATGACCGATGCGGACGTGGACGGGTCCCACATCCGGACCCTGCTGCTGACGTTCTTTTATCGCCAAATGCCCGAGTTGATCGAGCGGGGTCATATCTATATCGCTCAGCCACCGCTGTACAAGATCAAGAAGGGCAAACAAGAACATTATGTCAAAGACGACGCGGAACTGACGGCCTACCTGTTGTCGCTGGCGCTGCAAAACGCGGCGCTCCACGTGTCCGACGCGGCCCCCGCGCTGCAGGGGCCCGGCCTGGAAACCCTGGTGCGACGGTTTATGGAGGTCCGCGCGATCATTGATCGTCTCGGTCGACGTTATGATCCAGGCGTGCTCGACAAGCTGCTCGTAGTGCCGACGGCCGACGGCGAGGCGCTTGATGATGAGACGTTCATGGCCGGCTGGGCGGACGGCCTCGAGCAGATTTTGAATCAGGGCAGCAACGGCAGCGGGCAACCGTACCGGCTGGTGTTCGAGCCCGCCGAGGGCGACCAGCGGTGGCGTGTTCGGGTCGTGCGCACGCACCACGGCGTGGAAAGCCTGCGTTATCTGCCTCGTGAGTTTTTCGAGTCGGCGGAATATCGCCGGATCGCGGAGCTTGCCGGTGATCTGTCCGATCTGATTGGCGACGGTGCGTTTGTGGCCCGAGGCGACAAACGAGAACCCGTCAGCTCCTTCCCCCAGGCCGTCAACTGGTTGATGGAGCAGGCCAAGAAGGGGCAGGCTATCCAGCGCTACAAGGGTCTGGGCGAAATGAACCCTGACCAGCTTTGGGACACCACCGTCAATCCGGAAACACGTCGCCTGATGCAGGTCCGGATCGAAGATGCGGTGGGTGCAGACGAAATCTTTACCACCTTGATGGGCGATCAGGTCGAGCCAAGGCGCGAATTTATCGAGCGCAATGCACTGACTGTCGCCAATCTGGATGTGTAGCGCCAGGATCCCCCAGAAGAGCTAATAATTGGGCGTTCGAAGCATTTAGACGCACGATCGCCGATTTTCCTTGTTGACGACAAAGCCGTCTCCGGTTTGCGAGACAACGCCATCAGCGCGAGGCAGCTTCGACTTATTTTCCAGATTTTTAGCTCTTATCGCCACTTTTCGGACCACTTTCGCAGATGATAGGGTCGCGGCGATGGGCCTCGCTTATGCCTGCCATCGTATCATCGACCCACTGTTTGGCAGCCTCATTGACCGCCGCCGGATCCAGGTCACGGGTCTCGATGGGTGGACCAACGACCACGCGGATCACGCCGGGCCGTTTGCGTAGCCCACGCCGCGGCCAAAAGTCCCCGGCGTTGTGAGCGACTGGCGTCACGGCCCGCCCGGTTTCGCAGGCAAGCAGCGCCCCGCTAATGCCGTAACGCCGGGTTTCACCCGCCGGCATCCGGGTCCCCTCCGGGAAGATAACCACCCATAGACCCTCGGCCAGCCGGCTGCGGCCGGTGTGAACGACCTGTCGAACCGCCGAGCGATGCGCGCGCCGATCGATCGCGATCGGCTTGATCAGCGCCAGGGCCCAGCCCAGGAACGGGATCCACATCAGTTCCCGCTTGAGCACAATGCAAGGGAGCGGAAACAGCAAAAACAGCACGATCGTCTCAAAGGCAGATGAATGCTTGAGCAAGGCGATGCCGTTCTCCGCCGGGATATGTTCCGCGCCCTCGACCACGTAGGCCAGACCGCAGATATGTTTCAGCAGCCACAGATTGACGTGTGCCCAGACCACACCGACCTGCAGCCGGACCGCAAATCCAAACGGCGCCAGCAGTACCACCGCCAGCGACAACACCAGCGTCGTAAGGAAGAACAGCGTGGTGAATATCAGTGAACGGATCAGCATGGCGAACCAGGTCCCTCGAGCAGACACCGGGTCGCTGCCAACAGATCAGGAAACACCTCCACGTCATCGCCCTCGTCCAGAGCCTGGCTGGTCGCCTCACCGTTCCCGGTCAAAACCAGTATCGCACGCGCGCCGACGGCTCTTGCCGCGTCAAGATCCCTTTGCGAGTCGCCGATACAAGGCACGCCGGCAAGCTCCACCCCGTACGCTCCGGCGATCGTAGACAACAGACCCGGTAACGGCTTGCGGCAGGCGCATCCGTCCTCGGGTCGATGAGGGCAGTAGGCGATGATATCGATACGGCCCCCGCTTTCCTCCGCGGCGAATCTCATCTTCTCATGCACGGCCTCGAGGGTATCGCGATCAAACAGACCGCGGCCCAGCCCCGACTGATTGGTCGCGACAGCGACGGTAAACCCTGCGCGGGAAAGCAATGCGATCGCCTCCAGACTGCCCGGCAACGCCACCCACTCTTCCGGTGATTTCACAAAGTCGGTACGGTCGCGGTTGATCACGCCGTCCCGATCGAGGATGACCAGCCTCGCCCGGTCCACCTAGACGCTCAGTCGGGACAGATCGGCGGTGTGCAGGAACAGCTCGCGCATTTGACTCAACAGCGCCAGTCGGTTGCGCTGAAGCTCGGGGTCGTCCGCCATGACCATGACCTTGTCGAAAAACGCGTCGATCGAACCCCGCAGCGTCGCAAGCCGTTCGAGAGCGAGCCGATAGTCTCGCGCTTCGAGCAAGGCTTGCACTTCGTCACGCAGCTGATCCAGTTCTTCGTTCAAGCGCCGCTCCTCGGGCTCCACCAGGCGCGCCGGGTCTGGCGTGCGATCGCCGTCATAGCCGGCTTTGCGCAGGATATTCGCGACCCTCTTGTTGGCCGCGGCCAGGCTCTCGGCAGCCGGCAAAGCGGCAAAACTCTCTACAGCTTCGAGGCGTCGATGGAAGTCGAGCGGTGCTGTCGGTCGCCGCGCCAGTACTGCATCAAATACCTCGGCGGCCACCGGGTCCTTTTCGGCTTCCGTGTAGTAGGCGCGCAGCCGATCCATCATGTAGTCGAAAACCTGTTCGGCGACCTCGTCACCATCCTTGACGCCGGGGATCCTGCTGGCAGCCAGCCGCAGATGATGCAGCAGGTCCAGATCCAGCTCGTGCTCGATGATGATACGCAGCGCGCCCAGCGCACTGCGCCGCAGCCCGAACGGATCGCGGGTTCCCGAGGGTCGCTGACCGATACCGAAGATACCGGTCAGCGTGTCCAGTTTCTCGGCCACTGCCAGCACCTGACCGGTCTCTGCCGACGGCAGCACATCGCCGGCGAAACGCGGCAGGTATTGCTCGGCGATCGCATCGGCGACCGCCTGCGGCTCGCCATCATGAAGTGCGTAGTAGCGACCCATAACCCCCTGGAGGTCAGGGAACTCGCCGACCATTTCCGTCAACAGATCGCATTTCGCCAGGCGTGCTGCCCGCACCGCCGGTGCTGCGTCGATACCCAGCGATGCAGCAAGATCGGCGGCCAGCCCCGCGACCCGCAGGCTCTTGTCCTGCAAACTGCCGAGCTTCCTTTGAAACACCACGCCAGCCAGGCCGTCAAAACGGCTTGCCAGCGTGTGCCGACGATCACTGTCATAAAAGAACGCCGCGTCACTCAGACGCGGCCTCACTACCCGCTCGTTGCCGGCGGTGACCTGAGCCGGGTCGCGGCTGGGCAGATTGCTGACGGTGATAAACCGCGGAAGCAGTTGGCCGCTAGCGTCGGTTACCGGAAAATACCGCTGGTGCGATTGCAGTGTGGAGACGAGTACCTCGCGCGGCAAAGACAGGAAACGCTCCTCGAACTGCCCGGCAATCGGCACTGGCCATTCCACCAGCGCGGTCACTTCGTCGAGCAGATCGTCGTCATAGAGTGCCTGACCACCGATCTGTGCTGCCAGATCCTGCACCGAGGTTTCTATCTGCGCGCGCCGATGCACAAAATCGGCGACCACAAAACCCACGTCCTCAAGCAATGCCGGATAGTCGGATGCCTGCGCGATAGTGATCGGATCCCGTACCAGGAACCGATGGCCACGGGTCTGGCGACCGGCGGCGATGCCGAACAGGCTCATCGGGACCACGTCGCCGTCCAGCAGCATCACGACCCAGTGAACCGGACGCACGAACTCCTCGTCGCTGGCGCCCCAACGCATGCGTCGTGGTACCGGTAGCGCGGCCAGCGCCTGCTCAACCAGCCCCGGCAGCAGCGCCTCCGCCCGGCTCCCCGGCTGCACTTCCTCGTGGAACAGATACGCGCCCTTTTCGGTCTCCACACGCCCGAGCTGAGCAAACGCCACACCACAGCCGGCGGCGAATTTCTCTCCGG
>JBATKC010000286.1:0-19631 GCA_049669065.1 Gammaproteobacteria bacterium | reverse complement strand
CGTCCAGCGCCCGCACCTCGACATAAGCGACGCCGCGCCGGCGCAGCGCGCCGGCCGGACGCTCACCCGAGCGCGCAACCTGTTTGGGCCGGATAAACCCGTAGTACTCGTTTTCGATCTGCAGCATCGAGGTGCTCAGCTGACGCCACTCGCCGTCCACCAGCGTGCCGATGCGCTCGTATGCGGGAAACGAGGTGTGGATAGCCCGGTCGAGATCGGCCAGATATTCGTCGAGCGCGTTCATCGACAGACCGATACCGGATTGATTGGAATTCCTGTAACCGACCCCGCTCATGCGCAGCGTGGTGGCGTGCGGTCCATAGGCGGTGGCAGCATCCAGGTCCGGCAGGCCGGTTTCCCGACCCAGGAAAAAAGACTTGCACACCGCCGGCGAGGCGCCGAACAGATAGAGCACGAGCCATCCCAGGCGCCGGTAGTTGCGTAACAAATCGAAATACTGGCGATCGCGGAGCTGCTGCAGCTCGCCACCGTGACCCAGGATCTCGCCAAGAACCGGCCACAGCTCGTCCGGCACCGAATAGTTGAAATGCACGCCGGCGATGGCCTGCATGACCCGGCCGTAGCGATAACTCAGCCCGCGGCGATAGATCTCCTTCATGCGTCCCGCATTGGAGTTGCCGAACGTGGCGATGGGGATGCTCTCCTCCGACTTCACGGCGCACGGCATGCTGGTCGCCCACAGCATCTCTTCACCGATATTGCGGATCACGAATTGATGCAGATCGCAGAGAAAGCTGAGGGTCTCCCAGTTATTGTCGAACGGTGGCGTGACCAGCTCGGGCAGAGCCTCCGAGAAATCCGTCGTCACCCAGGGGTTGGTGAGCGCCGAGCCGAGGGCAGCCGGATGGGGCAGACGAGAAATCTGGCCCGCCTGATCGACCCGCAGGGACTCTTTTTCAACGCCGCGGAGCCCGTTGCGCAGCACCACCGAGTCTGCGCTGGCGAGAATCCTGTCGAGACGTTGTTGCAGGACACGGAACATGCAACCCCCAAGTCGGATCAGCCGGCACCGGGCCCGCTTGTCGGACGATGATTAAGGCCTGTCCCGCGTCCCCGTGATGGACCTGCGGCTCAGGAGCGGATTATACGTTGCCCTCGGGCTGACATGATGGACAAAGGTAGACGCGGCGTCCGCCGATCATTGATCGACGGATCCGGGTGCCACACTGGTAGCACTGCGCGCCGGCGCGGCCGAACACTTTGAAACGCAAGGCCTCGCGCGGAGCCCCGCGCTCGCGCAGCTGTCTCACCTGCGCCGGATCGTTGGTGATGCCACCGGTGCGATACGACCGTCGCGGCAGGTACAGGATCGCATGGGCGAGGGACGCGAGCTGTGTCTTTGTACAGTCCTGCGGCCGGCACCGCGGATGCACAAAGGCCTGATGCAGGATCTCGCTGCGCAGATAGTTACCCAGGCCGGCAAAGAATCCCTGATCCAGCAACAACCCCGCCAGCGCGCGGCGCCGGAAGGCAGGATCCAGCAGGCGCGTCTTTATCTGCGGCAGCCGAACACCGGCGTGCAGCGGATCGGGTCCGAGATCGGCAAGTCTGTGGTCGCTGCCTACCGCCTCCTCGGGTATCACGTCGATGGCGGAGGCGCTGTACAACAATGCCGAGTGGCTCTCTGTCTTGAGCGCCAGGCGCAGGCTCCGGCCAGTCTCCGGCATGCGATCGTGCGGGCACACAAACCAACGCCCATAAAGCTGGTTATGACTATAGATGCGAATACCGTTGTCGAAACGGATCAACATATGCTTGCCGATAGTATCGACCGCTGCGACCCTTTCGCCCCGGAGACGCTCACTCCAGGGTCGCAGCGGATCGAAAGCAAAGAACACGGATCGCAGACGTTGGCCACCCAGCACTTTTTGGATGCGATCGGCGGCGCGGCGGATCTCCGGTCCTTCCGGCAACGTCGTCTACAGGCGGATTCGGCCGGTCAGCATGTCGCGGAACATCACGAAATCACCGAGCAGACTGTAAAAAGGATTGGTAAAAGTGGCGGGTCTGTTGTGCTCGAAGAAGAAGTGCCCTACCCAGGCGAAGCCGTAGCCTACCACGGGCAGAAACCACAACAGTTTCCAACTGCCTGTAATCGTCGCACCCAGCGCGATGACGATCAGCATCAGGGTACCGGCGAAGTGCAGACGGCGGCAGGTCCTGTCGCTGTGCTGAGACAGATAGAACGGATAGAACTCGCTGAAACTGCGGAATTCACCGCTCATGACCACGACTCCGGGCTGACCTGAATACAGCGGGGATTTTGCCTGATTGCCGCCGGCCGGTCATCCACAGATATTGAGTGTGACAAAATGCGATGGCTGGGCGACACTCCCTGCCCATGGCAATGATCCGGTTTTTGCTCATGGGCGTACGGCCGCTGACCCGCCGGCCACCGCTCATGATTGTTTGATCAGGACATGGCAGAACAGACCCGCAGCGAAGACACCGCCATCGACCTCCCCGCCACCGTGGTCGGTGAAGGCGAGGATGCCGCCAGGGATCCGTTCGCCGCACGCGCGGACGACGCTACCGCAACCACGCTGGTTCAGACACCACCGCCCGCAGCGGCTGACGTGCCGGGGTCCGGCCTCGCCTTCGATCTGTTGGTGGCCGTGGTGCTGTTGCAACTCATCCTGCTGGCGCTCGCTGCTTTCCGCATCATCCGGCTGCGCGAGCAGCTGCGAGCAGATCGGGACGCGACCATCTCCGCGCGCAGCGAAGCGCGTCAGGTACGCGAACAGATGGCGGATCTCAGAGTCGCGGCGACCCAGGAATTGCATCATCGGACGGACGGTCTGCGGCAACAGAATCAGCTGTTGAGCAAGCATCGGGACGAGCTGGAGCAGATAAATGCCAGACTGCGCGAATTGGTCAAGAACGACCCGCTTACCGGGCTGGTCAACGGCGCCAGATTCACGGAACAGCTCGAGGCGGAACTGCGGCGATGCCTGCGCATCGGCAAACCACTGACAGTGATTGTCTGCGACATCGATGACTTCCGCGGATTCAATGCGCACCATGGCGAGGAACGCGGTGATCTGCTTTTGCGGAACCTGTCTGGCCAGCTCGAGTCAATTTTCCGCCGCGGCGGTGACACCATTGCCAGGCTGGACTCGGATCGTTTTTCAGTGCTGGCACCCGACACGGATTATCGAGCCGCCGTCGCCTATGCGGAACGCTTCCGCAAGCATGTCGAGCAATGGCCGATCCCGGTGGAGGACGGTGACGACATCCCGCCGGTGACCGTCAGCCTCGGTATCACCGTGGTCGAACCGGACAGCGCGGAAGAGACCCGCACGGTCCTCGAGCGGGCCGCGCTGGCGCTGAGCCTGGCCAAGAAAAAAGGCGGCAATCGAGTTTACGGAGATCGGCTGCGGGGCAAGAAGACCAGACGCTCGCCGGTCGCGGTCTCCGCGGCCAAGCCCAAGCCGAAACGAAAAAAAGGCGGCGGCAAAGCCGACAGCGGCGATAAACCTGCGGCCGGTGGGAGTAGTGGATGAAGAACAGCAGGCGGATGATCATCGTCGACGAAGACGCGGCGCAGGCGGAATTTATTGCCAAGATCGCGCAGGATCATGGCTTCGCGCCTGAACGCGCAGAGGACGGCGCCGCGTTCCGCGACATCTATACACCGGACACCGAAGTGATCGTGCTTGATCTGATGCTGACCCGGGTGGACGGCATCGAGATCCTCCGCGAGCTGGCGGACCTCGAGTGTGAGGCCGCCATCATCATCAGCGGCGACGCCGATCGTCGCATTCTCAGTGCAGCCGAACGCCTCGGTCGCGCCCGGCAGCTGCGGATCGCCGGCACCATGCCCAAACCGGTCGAGGAGTTGTTGCTGCGCCGGCTGCTGGACGGCGAGGTAGTCAGACCGGGCGCCGACAGCCGGCGGATCAATGTCCAGGTCGCGCAGACCGAGCTGCTCCAGTGTATGGAAGACGGCTGTATCGATGTGATGTTCCAGCCCAAGGTCAACGTCCGCAGCCTCGAGTTTGTGTCTGTGGAAGCGCTGGTGCGTTTGCAGCACCCGACCCGGGGCATCCTGCAGCCACAGGCCTTCCTGGCGATGGCCGAGGAATCAGGGCTGATCAATCGCATGACCCGGTCGGTGCTGCTCAAGGCACTGGAACAGGCCGCCGAGTGGCAGAACAGCGGCTTGCCGCTGGATGTGGCGGTGAACATCTCGCCACTGCTATTGACCGATCTGGCTCTGCCGGAAATGTTCTCGGAGCTGACTTCACGCTTCAACGTGGAACCAGGCCGCGTGATCCTGGAGATCACCGAAAGCTGGCTCAGCGAGGACGCGCTGGCCGCGCTGGATATCCTGACGCGCCTGCGCATGCAGGGTTTCCAGCTGTCGATCGACGATTTCGGTACCGGCTACTCGACCATGGCCCAGCTCAACGAGCTGCCATATAGCGAAATGAAGCTGGACCAGACCTTTGTCCGCAATGCTGCCAAGGACCGGGAGGCCCGGGCCATCGTCGAGAGCAGCATCGAGCTCGGCCACAAGCTGGGGATGAAGGTCGTGGCGGAAGGCGTCGAGCGACAGGAGGACTGGGATCTGATCTCCGAGTTGATGTGCGACGAGGGGCAGGGGTTCTTTATCGCTCGACCGATGCGCTCGGACGAGGTGCCGGCATGGCTGCGTCACTGGAATAGCTGCCTCGGCCGGGACTGATCAGACCTCCTCATCCTGCAGATAGATCGGCAGGCTGTCGCTGCGCGCATAATCGAATATCAGACCGGTCTCGATGTGAGCCACATCCGGGCTCTCGGTAAACGCCTCCATGGCCAGCTCTCGCAGATGGGCCGCGTCTCTGGCCGCCAGATGCACGAGGAAGTCATTGGCGCCGGCCACATGGTAGACCGCCAGCACTTCCTGGCGGGCCAGCATTCGACTGCGGAAAGCCTCTACAGACGGACGTGAGTGCCGGTCCAGCCTGACTGCCACCATGGCCTGCAGGGCCACACCGACGCTGGCCGGGTCTACCTCCGCGTGGAAGCCGGTGAGCACCTTGCGCAGCCGCAGGCGTCGCACCCGTTCCAGACAACTCGACGGGGCCAGGCCCGCGCGCGCTGCCAGATCCTTGTTGGAGATCCGGGCATTCTTCCGTAACAGGCCGATTATCTTGCGATCGATTCGGTCAAGGGTCATATTTTTTAGCTCATCCAGAATAATCTTCGTAACTGAACTATTCCATCGGACAATAGGCAATTATGTATCCATAAATCCGAATAAATGAGGATACACCATGAAATCTTTCTCGACCCGGGCAGTCCATAGCGGCCGCGAGGATCTGCGTGACCTGGGTGTCCATGCGCTGCCGCTCGATCTCTCGACCACGTATCCGCTGGCGGATCTCGACCAGGCGACCCTGGCGCTGGATCGGGCCGTGGCCGGAGAGGTGCCCGGCATCAATCCCGTCTACGCCCGGCTGCACAACCCCACTGTCGGCCGCTTCGAAACCGCGCTCGCTGATCTTGAGGGCACCGAGGCTGCGGTCGCATTCGGCTCCGGGATGGCAGCAATCTCTGCTTGTCTGCTGGCTGCACGCCAGCACGGCTCCCATGTGGTGGCGGTACGCCCGCTCTACGGCACCACTGATCACCTGCTCAACAGCGGCCTTTTGTCGCTCGATGTGAGCTGGAGCGAAGCGGACAGCGTGTCCCGGGCGATTCGTCCGGATACCGCCCTGGTCATCATCGAAACGCCGGCTAACCCTACGCTGCGCCTGGTCGACATTCGCGCGGTCGTCAGACAGGCCGGCAAGGTGCCGGTGCTGGTGGATTCGACCTTTGCCACGCCGGTATTGCAGCGCCCGGCCCAACTCGGCGCAAGCTATGTGGTGCATAGCGCCACCAAATTCCTTGGTGGCCATGGCGACGTCATCGCCGGGGTGGTGGCCACAGACGAAACGCGGGCCCGGCAATTGCGCCAGGTGCGCCTGATGACGGGCGGGCTGCTACACCCGCTGGGCGCGTATCTGCTCCATCGCGGTCTGGCGACGCTGCCCGTCCGGGTGGAGCGGGCCCAGCGCAGCGCGAGCCTGCTGGCCAGACGGCTTGATGCACATCCGGGCGTACATGCCGTCAGCTATCCGGGGCTCGACTGGGAATCTGCGCCCGCCTGGCAACGAGCACAGATGAAAGGGCCGGGCGCGTTGATCGCATTCGAGCTGGCCGATGGTCATGACGCGGCACGCGCATTGATGGGTGCGCTGCGCCTGATCACGCCGGCGGTTAGCCTGGGCTCGGTCGATACCCTGATCCAGCACCCGGCAGCCCTGACTCACCGCGTGATGAGCGCGGCGGACCAGGCGAGCTGCGGCATCGGCGAGGGCCTGTTGCGGCTTTCGGTCGGTCTGGAAGACCCGGATGACCTGTGGCAGGACCTGGCAGCCGGTCTCGCCGCCGCCAGCGTCATCCGGAGAAACAGGGCTTGCGCTTGACAATGAGCCCTAACTTACTTATAAGTAAGTAACCGAATCAGCAAATGGATCCAGCATCCCTCAATACAGCCATAGACCATGAGCAGCCGCACCGACACTCGTGAACGCATCCTGGATACAGCCGAGCAGCTGCTCGCAACCCGTGGCTATGACGGATTCAGCTACCACGACATCTCCAAGCCGCTCGGGATCAAGAACGCAGCGGTGCACTATCACTTCCCTACCAAGGCGGACCTGGGTGTGGCCATCGTCGGCCGCTATCGCGAGATGCTCAAATCAGCCAGCGCCGATTTCATGAAATTTGGCGGCAGTGCGCGTGTGCATCTCGAGGCATATCTGAGTTTTTTCCTGAAAGAAGCCTGCGAAAACAAGACCATGTGTCCGATGGGCGTGCTCACGGCTGACTATTTCAGTATCCCCGAGGCGATGCGCGAAGAAGGCGCCAAGCTGGAGCAGGAAGTCTTCGCCATGCTGATCCGCGTGCTGGAAGTCGGTCGCGAACAGGGCGAGCTGCGCTTTGAGGGTAAGGCCCGGACCAAAGCCGTGATGATGATGTCGGTGCTCCAGGGCGCACGCCAGCTGGCGCGGATGATGGGATCCGAGGTTCTGGCTACCACGATCGAGGAACTGCGCCGAGAGCTTTACACGGAGCAGTCCACAGCCGCCGCCTGATTTTTTTTGGCCAGTCATTTTACTTATTAGTAAGTTACAGATTTGCAACAAGACCGTTGTTCCGGTCACCCCGAAGGAGGAACAAACCATGAGATCTCTGAGCATCAGCACACCGGTCCCGGGTGGAATCAATTTGGTCCAGCCCCTGCAGGAACGCCTCGACCGCGGACGATCCGCTTGGCTGCGGCTGACCCTGTCGCTGGCCACGGTCGTCCCCGGCGTCGCATTCGCCGTGGCCCTGTTTTCGCTGTTCGGCATCGCCGGAACGGACGCCGCTCTCGCGCCACTGGCGGCGCTTGCCGGCACCGCGAGCCTTGGCTACCTGGGCACGGCCCTGTTGTCCGGCAACACGCTGCGAGCGGCCCTGGATCTCGGTGCCGGGACGGCCGCTATCTGGCTCGCAGTCGGAGCGGTCGATGCGCAGACCGTCGCCGCCGTATTTGTCGTACATGCGCTGTGGGGCACGCTCCGCAGCTCGATAGGCGTGCGCGAAGCACCCCATCTGATCAGCAACTGGACCGCGTTCAGTTCTGCCATGGCGCTGCTGGTACTGATCGGCTGAGCTATCGACGATGCGTCGGTACCGGAATCGCGGAGCGATCTATCGGGGTGGCGAGCGTGGCACGGGACGGGATCACCGTTTCGGCCCGCTCGCCGGATCGTTGCGGCCGGATCACGCAGGAGACCGGAGAATCTGCCATTCGCGGCCAACAGACAGCGGATTTATTTGACAAAAAAAACGGCGCCGTTGATCGATCTTTCTTTCGTCGGATCGCGGCGCCGAGGGGGGGGGAGTCGGTTGGATTCGTGGTCGATGAGGGAGCGGCTCAGCCGCTGACGGCCTCCATTTCGTAGCCGATCACTTCTTTGCTGTAGGGATCGATGATCGCCGCGCCGTGTTCAAAGCGGATCACGTTATTCGCCAGGGTCGAGGTGTCGGCGATATCGCTCAGCTCCACACCGCCATCATCGGTGCGAACAAGCGCCTGGGCCGTGCCCTCGCCATCGTCGGTGCTCTTCGGCATCAATACCGCCAGTACTTCCCTAGCCATCATGCTGCTCCGTGCAAAGGGGCTGGTGAGAGAACTGCAATCACCGTGCCAGATCGCATATTTCATTGTTTTTAAAATGTTTATTGAAACTTTGCTATCTGTGTCAGCGGATAAGTAAAGTGACCCCGGACGTCACTTTCTGACGCAGGCGGATAGGTTCAAGGTCGATCAGCGGGAAACGGGTCGGCTGTCTGCGGCCGTCCTGGCGGCCGTAGCCGCTGCTGGCATCGCCGAGTATCCTCTGGAATGATGGATTCCCCGATCTTCCGGAGCCGCAGATGAATCTACGCCGTGTCCTGGTTGCTATCACCGCATGCCTCGCTGTTTTTGTCGCTGCGAGCTGCTCGACCACACCCACCGGCCGCTCCCAGCTCACGCTGTTCCCCGAGGCCGAGGTGGAGGCCATGGGTGTCCAGGCCTTTAGCCAGATCAAGGCCGAAACGCCGCTGTCACGGGATCCGGACGCAATCCGTATTGTGCGCTGTGTCGCGTTTGCAGTGGTCGACCAGCTCCCGGCTGAGTATCGCGCGGGTGGTGCATGGGAGGTACTGGTTTTCGACGATACCGCGGTCAACGCGTTCGCGCTGCCCGGACGCAAGATCGGCGTCTATGAAGGCCTGTTCCGCGCCGCCCGCAACCAGGATCAGCTGGCAGCGGTCGTCGGCCACGAAGTGGCTCACGTCATCGCCCATCATGCCAATGAGCGGGTCTCGACCGCCTACGCGGCACAGACCGGGGTGAATCTGGCCCAGGTTATGGCGGGTGGCAGCACCACTGCCACGGGCCAACTGATGGGCCTGCTCGGGGTCGGCGCTACCTACGGCGTGATCCTGCCATTCAACCGCAAACAGGAAAGCGAGGCGGACATTATCGGCATGGAATTCATGGCCCGGGCCGGTTTCGACCCGCGGCAGACGATCCCGCTGTGGGAGAACATGGGTCGCGCCAACAGCAATGCGCCGCCGGAATTCCTGTCCACTCATCCCTCGGGGGAGACGCGGATCGCCAAGCTGTCCGAACACCTGCCGGTGGCCATGCCGATGTACGAAGCGGCGCGCGGTCGCGGTCTCACGCCGGACTGCGGATTCTAGAGCGGGTCGGCCGGTTCTGGCTGGGCGATCGAGGCGAGGAAACTCAGATACGCTTCGGCCGTCTCCTCGGGGCGTTCTATCATCGGCAGATGGCCCACGCCGGGCATGATCTGCAGACTTGCCTGCGGTAACACGGAAGCCAGCAGGGCAGCCCCGGAAATGTCCAGCACCCGGTCTTCCTGACCCCACACGATCAGCGTCGGTATCGACAGCCCGGTCACCGCCGGCTGCAGCGGGGTCGCGGGACCGGTGCCCCCCGGGCCCTGGGTCCGGATCTGGTCGTGGATCCACTGATAATGGTGATAGCGCGCCGCGGCTTCGCCAGAGAGTTGCTCGCGCATCGGATCCGGAATCCAGGGCCGGTCCTCAAACACGTATTCCAGCAGTCGGTCGAATTGACGCTGGCGCTCGATGATCAGGGGCGAGCGCTCGCCGGCGTTGAGCAGGCGGTCCACATCGCTGGGCTGCGCGCCCTCCACCCCGAGCGGCGCCAACAGCCACAGACTCTTCACCCGATCCGGAAAACGCGCGGCATAGATAGCGGCTATGTTGCCGCCCATGGAGCTTCCGCCAAGGTTAACGGCATCCAGACCCATCGCCTCGACAAACGCTCTGAGCCGCTCGACCTGGGCCGGGATCGAATAGTCGGCTCCCTGGGAAAGATCGCTGTCGCCGAAGCCCGGCAGATCGGGTGCGATCACCCGATATTGGGGCGTCAGGAACTTGGCCACGCGGGTCCAGTGGTCCTTGTTGCCACCAAACCCGTGCAGCAGCAGCACGACATCCCCCTGGCCGCCCTCCAGATAGACGACCCGGGCACCTGCCACCTTTATCTCGGCCTGGTAGAGACCGGCATGAGCACGCTCAAGTGCCACCACCGCCTGATAGCTGGTCGCGGGGAAAATATTCCACGCCAGCACCAGGCCGAACAGGCTCAGCACGATCAGGATGCGGCCCCAGTATGTTTTTATAGTCGTTAGCATGTTCAGGACTTCCGTGCCGGCATCATACGCCAGCGTCCGGGGCGATTTCAGGAGTTGACAAAGATGAGCAAGCTCTGCCCGAAACTAATCCTCGAAGGTACGCGTCTGACCGGTAAGACGGAGCTGTCCTTCGCGCTCAATGAGCATCCGCGGCTGGTCGGCACTCGACGCTACCGCTATCACTCACCGCTGGTATCCGCCGAATGGTGTGGGTTCAGCAATACGCCATGGGGGCGAGGTCTGATCAATTTTGCGCCCGAGGAAGCCGAGCTTGCGATGGCGACCTACGACACCTGGGCGCGCCTGTTCGAACAGCTGCGTTATTACTCCTGGATCGTAGACCGCTTCCATCTTTCGACCCAGGCCTGGCAGGCGTTACATCGCGGCAAGGAATTTGACTTCGGCTGGCTGGAGCAGCGCCTGCTCGCCGTCGGCTTCCGCATCGTGCTGTGTTACCGGGATCCGAGCAGTTTTCCGTCGGCCCGCAGCGAACGGCTGGCAGTCTCCGGCAATCCCTCTCAATACGACGACCTGGAGGTCTTTGTCCGCGAGCAGGCCCGCTTCGACGCCCTGGCCGCAAAATCGCTGTTGCCGGTCCTGCGTCTTGACGTGACCGACGGCGACCGACAGCGGATGTGCGATGATATCGTCGACTGGATGGAGGCCGGGGGCGGTCTCTACGCTGATTATTGAGGTCGGCACCCGTCGCTCGGCGGTGCGGGTTCGCTCTGCGCCTGTCTGACGCTCTTGAAATCCGCCGATCCGGCCCGATTGATAAGCGAGACGGCAAGCCGGCGTTCGACTCCACAGGGAATTCCGTATGAACAGCTTTTTGCAGCGCGTGTCCGATGCCTTTAGCGGGATATTTGGCAGCCGGACCGGGGGCGGCGACCCGGATCGCGGTCCATGGACGCGGGTCCTGCTTGGCCTGCTCGCAGTCTTCCTGTTGCTACAGCTGGCGCTCGCCTGGTACTGGTCTCGCGAACCCGAGCCCCTATGGGTCAATTGGCAGCACCAGGGACGGCCCGCCGCCACCGGCTACGCTACCACGGACACCCTGATCGCGGTCGCCAATACGCTGCTGCACAAGCCGGGCGGTTATCTGTCCAACGACATCGGACCACCGGGGGTGGTCCTGGACAACATCCCCAACTGGGAGTTTGGCGTGCTGGTGCAGGTGCGTGACCTGGCGCGGGTACTGCGCAACGACTACAGCCGTTCCCAGACACAGTCGCTCGAAGACCCCGACCTCGCCAAGGCCGAACCCGCATTCAATTTCGACAGCGAATCCTGGATCCTGCCCGCCACCGAGCGCAAGTATGGCCAGGCGATCAAGGACCTTGAGGCTTATCGCGAGCGGCTGTTGTCGGGGGATAGTCCGGAAGCCCATTTCTATGCCCGGGCCGACAATCTCCGGGAATGGCTGGCGGTGGTGGAAAAACGCCTCGGCGACCTGTCGCAACGGCTCAGCGCCAGCGTCGGCCAGCGCCGGGTGAATACGGATCTCGCCGGTGACCCCTCGGCCGACACGTCCGGCCCGCAGCCCGATGACGTCAGGGTAAAGACACCGTGGCTCCAGATCGACGACGTGTTTTATGAAGCCCGCGGCGGCGCCTGGGCGCTGGTGCAGTTTCTGCGCGCTGCCGAATACGATTTCCAGCAGGTGCTCGAGGACAAGAATGCCCGGGTCAGCCTGCGCCAGATTATCCGCGAACTGGAAGCCAGTCAGGCGCCGATGCGCAGCCCGATGGTGCTCAATGGCAAGGGTTTCGGCATGTTCCCGAATCACTCGCTGGTGATGGCGTCTTATCTGTCCCGGGCCAACTCCGCGGTGATCAACCTGCGCGAGCTGCTCGACCAGGGCTAGGCCAACCGGTTTTAGTCGATCTCGTCCAGATACGCCTGGATAAAGTCGTGTTCCGCCTGCAGCTGTTCGCGGGTGCTTTCGCCGATGAATTTCTCCAGCCGCCCCCCCAGCAGCGGGATGCTGCAGTCTATCCGGATGGTGACCTCGTTGACGCAGCCACCATCCTCGGTGGCATACAGCACCATGTTCCCGCTCATCTTCGCCGGCATCCCGTCTGAGGTCATATCCAGCTCGTTGAGGAAGTCGTCGTCATCACCGGTGACCCATTCCTCGTTCTGTATCAGCGTGGTCCAGGCGCCAACGATGGCCTTCAGGGCCGAGGGCACATCGAGCGGCACCTCGCGGCTGGTTTCGATAGAGAACACACCGTCCTCGTCACTGCAGGCGATCACCTCAACGTGGCGCGAGCCAATACCCTCGAACTTGGCCAGATAAAAGTCCGGGTCGGTGAACGCTGCAAAGACTTTCTCTACCGGATGATCGTACTCGTGTACCGCTTCCACGGTCGTGCTCATGCGGACGCCCTCAGTATCGGGAACAACAGTACGCAGAGCTTAGACGCATGGGACGGGCCCTCACAACTCCGGCGCGGCCTTTGCGGTCAGACCCAGCGTCCCGGCATCGCCGTCGACCGTGGCGATCGCGACCTCCACGCTGTCCAGCCAATCCAGCAGCGCCAGGAGCTCCTCGCGGGAGACCCGATCGACAAAACCCAGCTGAGTCTGGAACGCCAGCGCGCCTTGTTCTACGCTGAACACCCCGACATTGAGACTGGCGTTGAGGCGCGCCGCGAGATCGGCTAGATCGTCCGCGCCGCGTCCGGGCGCAGGCCCGTAGACACGGGTGGCGACGATGCGATCGAGGCCCTCGTTCTGTAACACCGGCGTGAGAAGCGTAGCCATACCGCGCCGGTAGACAAACACGCCCAGCGCATCGGAAGAGAGCTCCACCGGCTGTCCGGCCTGCCGCAGATAATCTCCGAGCTCGGTGGCGGCAGCCGCGTCATCGCTGCCTTCGAGCTGCAGGGCATGACGCCCGTCCAGGGGCGCCACACAGCCACTGACGATGATCACGACAAGGGTCAGCGTCAGGCGATCGATTAACATAGCGCTACCACGTTCATCAGCGACCGAGTCTACACTGAGCGGCGCGGGTGGATTCAAGCCAATGGAGGGAAGGATATGAGCTTGTGCGTCGTCACCGGCAGCAATCGGGGTATCGGTCTGGAGTTGACGCGTCAGCTGGTCGAGCGCGGGGAGACGGTCATCGCCGCATGCCGCCACAGCTCGCCGCAACTCGATGCCCTGGGCGTTGACGTCATCGACGGCATTGACGTCGGAGATATGGCTGCCGGCGAGCGGCTGCGCCAACACATCGGCCAGCGCAAGATCGATCTGCTGATCAACAACGCCGGCATCCTGCACCGGGATCAGCTGGGTCAGATCGATGCGGGCGTCGTCGACAACATGCTGGCCCAGTTCCGGATCAACAGCCTCGGGCCGCTGCTGGTCACTCAGGCGCTGCTGCCCTGCCTTGCCGATGGTGCGAGGGTCGGCATCGTCAGCAGCCGCATGGGATCGGTCGCCGACAATACGTCCGGTGGCTACTACGGTTACCGGATGTCCAAGGCCGCCGCCAATATGGTCGGCGCCTCACTGGCGCGGGATCTGGCCGATCGGGGTGTGGCGATCGCCGTACTGCATCCTGGCTATGTCAGGACCGAGATGACGGGCGGTGGTGGCGATGTCGACACCGATACAGCCGCCGCCGGTCTGCTGGCGCGCCTGGATGAGCTCGACTTGAGCAACAGCGGTGGCTTCTGGCATGCAAGCGGGGAGGCGTTGAGCTGGTAACCCGTGCCCGCGGCAGCGACAAGACAGCCGCAGGCACCGTGCCCTGTCATCGGGCGGATCGCTCTGCCAGACTTACCGTGAGTGGCCAGCGTTTATTCGACCACGTTCAGGAGAATCCAGATCATGGTGCCAACACTCGTCGCCCATCGCGGCTGGGCCGCGCGCTGGCCCGAGAACACCGTCGAGAGCCTGCTGGCCGCGGTCGACGCCGGCGCCGATCATATCGAGTTCGACGTACAGCTGTCGGCAGACGGCGTGCCGATCCTGCTGCACGATGCCACCCTGGAGCGCACTGCAGGACAGCCCGGCTGCGCCATGGACATGAGCTGGGAAGAACTGCGGCAGGTCTGCGTCGGCGAGACCGCGCGTCTTGGCGATGTCTGTCCCCATGCGCGCTTGCCGTCGCTGGCACTGATCTGCGACTGGCTAGCCGCTGAACCCGGCATCACCGCGTTCGTCGAGATCAAGACCGAGAGCCTGTCGCGCTTCGGCGTCGAGCGGGTCCTCAATCCATGCCTGGATCTGCTGGCGCCGATCATGGATCGCTGCGTAGTGACCTCGTTCAGCGACGAAGTACTCGTCGCCGCCAGCCACCGGCCGGATGTCAGTGTGGCCTGGGTGCTGGAACGATGGGATGAGGGCAGTCTGGCACGAGCAGAAACGCTGAGCCCGGAATATCTGTTCTGCAACTACCGCAAGCTGCCGGAGGATCTGCCTGCACTCCCTGAGGGCGGCTGGCGCTGGGCCCTCTATGAAGTGGCCGACGCAGATCTGGCGATGGAGCTGGCGGCAAGGGGCGCCGGGTTTATCGAGACCATGGCTGTTGGCGAGCTGCTGCAGGATCCGCGCTTTGCCTCAGCGGGTACGCGCCCTTGAGCGACCGCTGCGACGTCCTGGTCGTCGGTGGCGGAATCCATGGCGTGGGCGTGGCCCAGGCCGCGGCCGCGGCCGGGCATTCGGTTATCCTGGTCGAACAAAAGACGCTGGCCAGCGGCACATCGAGCCGCTCGAGCAAACTGATCCACGGCGGTCTGCGCTACCTGGAGAACGGTTCTCTCGGACTGGTGAGGGAATGCCTGCGTGAGCGCACCATCATGCTCGAGGTGGCGCCGGAGCTTGTCCGGCTGGAACAATTTTATCTGCCGCTCTATGCCGGTGGCCGCCGCTATCAGTGGCAGCTGCTGACCGGCTTGTCGCTCTATGCGCTGCTGACCGGATTCGGCCCCGGTTCGGGCTTCGCGCGTCTCAGGCCGGGCGCTGCGGACCTGCCCGATGGTCTGCTGCAGCAGGGGCTGAAGGCGATATTCCGCTACCAGGATGCGCGTACCGACGATCGCGCACTGACCCGGGCGGTGATGGCATCGGCCATGGACCTGGGCGCCCGCCTGTTGATGCCGGCTGAACTGATGTCTGCGCAGCTCGGAACGGATGGTGTCCACGCCCGCTGCCGCATGGCGGGGAACGAAAGCGAGATCCACTGCAAGGTGCTGGTCAACGCGGCCGGACCCTGGGCCACCACAGTGATGGCGCGGGTCATGCCGGCACAGCCGGAGATACGGGTCGAGCTGATCCAGGGCACGCATCTTGTGTTCCGCGACTGGCGGGTGCAGCGGAATTACTATCTGGAGAATACCCGTGACGGCCGCGGTATCTTTGTACTGCCCTGGTCGGGCGGTGCGCTGGTCGGCACCACCGAGACCCGCTTCGAGGGCGACCCGGCGACGGTCAGACCGAAACCCGCGGAACGCCGCTACCTGCTGTCAGCCGTGCGCCATTATTTTCCTGACACCGCGCCGCGAGATCTCTCCAACACAGCGGGATTTGCCGGACTACGGGTGCTCCCGTCGGGATCGGGGCATGCCTTCCATCGCAGCCGCGAGACCCGATTCGAGACCGATCGACGGAGCAATCCCCGCTTCCTGTCGATCTTCGGTGGCAAACTGACCGCGTGGCGGGCGACCGCCGAAAAGGTCCTGGCACGGATCGCCGGCTCGCTGCCGGAACGCAGCCCGCGGGCCGACACCAGTCGCCTGCGCCTCAACCCGGTCGATGAGAACTGGCCCGGTGACTGAGTTTTTTCTCGCTCTCGATCAGGGCTCGCACGCCAGTCGCGCTATCGCCTTCACGCCGACCGGCGAACTGCTGGATCGGGAGCAGACCGCGATCGATACCCTGAACCCGCGGCCGGGCTGGTACGAGCACGACGCCGAGGTCTTGCTCGATAGCGTAGTCAGCGCCATCGATGGCCTCTTCTCCCGACTGCCGTCGGCCGCCTGCCTCGGCGCCGGTCTGGCGACACAACGCTCGAGCATCGTCTGCTGGGACCGCGTCTCGGGCGCGCCTCTGTCACCGGTTATCTCCTGGCGCGACACGCGCAACGCGGATTGGCTCGCTCAGCTGCCTCTGGACCCTGAGCGATTGCACTGGATTACCGGTCTGCGCATCTCCGCCCATTATGGCGCCAGCAAGCTGCGCTGGTGCCTTGATCATCTGCCCGCCGTTAGCGCAGCCAGGCAGCAGGGCCGTCTCGCCTGGGGCCCACTGGCCAGCTTTCTCATCTTCAGGCTGACGCGGGAGCGGACGCTGGCCGCGGATCCTGCCAACGGATCACGGACCCTGCTATGGGATCTGCACCGCAGAGCGTGGTCTGACGAGCTACTCGAGTGTTTTGGCCTGGACCGGGCGGCGCTGCCCGAGTCGGTGGCGGAAGATCATGCCTTCGGCCATCTGACGGTCGGCGCTGATGCCATCCCGCTGCTGCGCTGTACCGGCGATCAGTCTGCCGCGCTCCACGCGCGGGGTTTGCCGGCCCTGGACACTGCCTACATCAATGCAGGAACCGGGGCCTTCGTGCTGCGGCCACTGGCACGCGCCGATGACGCCGACGGGCTGTTGAACAGCGTCATCCGCGGCGATGCCGCGGATCTGGCGCTGGCGCGGGAAGGGACGGTCAACGGCGCCGCAACGGCACTGGACGCGGAAGCCGGCGCGCTGGGTGCGGACGGCTGGATCGAACGCCTTACCGGGGTCCGGCATGACGACACGAGCGTACCGGTGTTCCTCAATGGTCATGCGGGTCTGGGCTCTCCATGGTGGCGAGCCTCGTTCCCGTGCCGATACATCGGCGAGGGCGATACCGATGACCGGCTGCGCGCGGTCCTGGAAAGCATCGTCTTTATGCTGGCCGAAAATCTCCGGCGATGCGTCCAGGATGGCGTGCCAATAAAGCGGATCGTCGCCAGCGGCGGACTCAGCCGTATGCCGCTATTCTGCTCGACCCTGGCCAAGGTCAGCGGCCTCGAGGTCCAGCGACCGGAGGTTGCCGAGGCGACAGCACGCGGACTGGCATGGATGTGTTCCGGGGCCGTGGCGCCCTGGCCTGATCACAGCGAGATGCATCGATACTCACCGGCCGCAGCGCCTGGGCTGGATGCCCGATATCGCCGTTGGCAGGCCGAAATGACGCGAGCGCTAGCCGACCTTCCCGTATAATCGGCCGCTGTTCCAGCGACGCGATCATCATGCGCTCCACCGATATACCGATCGATCCCGCGGCACCTCGCAGCAAGACGCTGCGACCGCTGCGCGAGTTAGTGCCCTACCTGGCTATGTACCGCGGTCACCTGGTCATGGCGCTGGTGGCGCTGGTCGTGGCGGCAGCCGCGACCCTGAGCCTCCCGGTCGCCGTGCGTTTTATGATCGACCAGGGCTTCTCCCAGGACAATGCGGCCTCCGTAGACCGCTACTTCCTTGCCTTGATGGCCGTGGCCACCGTACTCGCGCTGGCGACTGCTGCCCGCTACTACATGGTGACCTGGCTCGGCGAACGGGTGGTGGCGGATATCCGCTCCCAGGTATTCGATCATATGCTGGGCCTGAGCGCGGACTTCTTCGAGACCACCCGGACCGGCGAGATCTTGTCGCGGCTGACCTCGGACACCACGGTACTGCAGGCGGTGGTCGGTTCGGGCGCATCCATCGCGCTACGCAATCTGTTCCTGCTATTCGGCGGCTTCACCATGCTGCTGATCACCAGCCCGTCGATGACCGGCACCATCGTGTTGATGATCCCGGTCGTGCTGTTGCCGATCATCCTGTTCGGCCGCCGCGTGCGCCGTCTATCCCGCGCCAGCCAGGATCGCATCGCGGACACCAGCGCCATGGCCAGCGAGGTGCTCGGCGCGATGCAAACCGTACAGGCCTATGTGCGCGAGTCCTGGGAATCGATGCGCTTCCGCGAGGCAGTGGAAGACGCATTCGACACCGCGCTGCGACGGATCCGGGCCAGAGCGTTGCTGACCGCAGTCGCAATCGTCTTTATCTTCGGCTCCATCGTACTGGGTCTGTGGTTTGGCGCCAGAGCCGTGATCGCCGGCACTGTCAGCGCCGGCGAGCTTGGCCAGTTCGTGCTCTATTCCATCCTTACCGCAGGATCCCTGGCCGCGCTGAGCGAAGTATGGGGTGAACTGCAGCGTGCTGCCGGCGCGATGGAGCGCATCATGGAATTGCTGGCCACAAGGGCTGATGTCAGAGACCCCGAGCTGCCGCTGCCGCTGCAGCCCGGCCGTGGTCGGATTGCGGTGCAGGAAGTGAGTTTTTGCTACTCGTCCCGGCCCGATGAACTGGCGCTGGACCACGTGAATTTTGAGGTCAACCCGGGGGAGACGGTCGCCCTGGTCGGCGCATCCGGGGCCGGCAAAACCACCGTGTTCCGCATGCTGTTGCGTTTCTATGACCCGGACCAGGGACAGATCCTGCTCGACGGTACCGACATTGCCGCCGCGCGTCTCGCCGAGGTGCGTGAACGCATCGGCATCGTACCCCAGGAGACCGTGATCTTCTCCACCAGCGCCATGGAAAACATCCGCTATGGCCGTCCAGGCGCCAGCGACGAGGAGGTTGTCGCCGCGGCTCGCGCCGCGATGGCCGATGAATTCATCCGCCCCCTGCCCGAGGGCTATCACACTCACCTCGGGGAACGCGGCGTGCGTCTTTCTGGCGGGCAGCGTCAGCGCGTCGCGATCGCCCGGGCGATCCTGAAGAATCCGCCGGTGCTGCTGCTGGACGAAGCGACGAGTGCGCTGGATGCAGAAAACGAACTCAAGGTGCAAAACGCGCTCGAGCACCTGATGAGCAATCGCACGACGCTGATCATTGCGCACCGCCTTGCAACGGTGGTCAAAGCCGATCGGATACTGGTGATGGACGGCGGCCGCATCGTCGCCACCGGCACTCACGCCGATCTGCTGACCCAGGGGGGTATCTATGCGCGTCTCGCCGATTTGCAATTTGGCGAAGGCGATCGGGTGCGGGAAGCCGCCAGCGCCTAACTCGCGCGGCGTCCGCCAAACATCAGAATGCCCGTCAACAGCGCCAGCTGGACCATGGCCTGCACCGCCGGCTGTAGCTCTCGGTATACGATCGAGGCGGCCAGCTCGCCGGCGCTGATCACCGCCAGCAGCACCAGCGCAAGACCGCGTGTTTCGACCCGCAACAATGCCAGCGCGCCCGCGAGCTGCACGGCACCAAGCACATAGACCGGCCATGCGGGCCAGGCCAGGACCGCCAGCCGCAGCATGACCAGATCCGGGGCCCCCAGCAAATAGACGCCGCCGGCGGCAAACACCACCGCGG
>JBATKC010000285.1:0-12705 GCA_049669065.1 Gammaproteobacteria bacterium | reverse complement strand
CGCCGGACGAGGTCGATATCGAGAGCCGCTATGCGGTGCTCGGCTGGTAGTCAACGGGAGGTGCAACATGCGTATCATCATTGAAACCGAGGGCCAGGAGGCCCTGGCGGTGAAGAGTGAAACCCTGGCGCCAACCGTCGGCATGCCCGAAGCGATCGACGGTGGCCAGGCGCCGCAGCATCTCGTCGAGCTGCTGGGCGGCGAGGCCGCTACCGGCTCGGCGGAGAGCGGATTCTTCGATCCGCTCGATCCCGAGAACGCTGGCGAAGCGCCAACGTGGCTCAAAGCGGTGGTCGAGAAGACGCCGTTGAACTAGTCAGCGAGGATCGGTGGGAGGGCCGATCAAGCTGACGACAAATCGTGGGGGGACGTGGCGCTATGCACGTCCCCCTGCGAGCTTCAGGGATGGTTCCCCTCTTGCCTCAGAATTGACGCAGGAGACGATGGCTGCTCTGGGCCGCCACATCGGGCGGCCCGCCCGGGGCAGCGGCCACCCCGGGGATGTCCTGCCACTGGGGGAAGAAGCTCAGTCTGGTCTCCGCCTCGACGTCCGCCACATCCGCGACGAAGGTATCCAGCGGCGTCCCGCCGGGTGTGTCCTGAGGAATCCGGAGACAGGCGACGTCCACGTTGCTCTCGCGATCCCAGGGATAACGGAACGGGTCCACCGTGATGCAGTAATAGGCTTCCGGGATTGGGACCTGCTTGCCGTTCGGACGAGTGATGGTACCTGGGGCATCGGAAAAAATCGGACCCACGATCGCCCAGACGTGATCCCGGTCCGGGGTGTCCTCGATGTTCCGGATGGCGTTCTCCAGTGAAAGCCACACGCCCGTGTTCAGTGAACCCCGCTGCGGGCTCATGTTGGACATGAGAAAGGTCTCCATCTGGGCCAGCCGGCCGAACTGCCGGTTGATCACCTCGTTCGGGACCATATGGCCGACGTGGTAGCGGACGCTATCGTGGGTGCCAAACGTCTGTGCGCCGATCCGCCAGTCCTCCTGCAGACGCGTGTCCTCGTAGTAGAGATGGGGCCGGTCGAAATCCAGATCGCGGTCGAACCCGGCCACCCGGTAGGCTGCCCACACAGGTTGGAGCCGGCTCGGCGAGAAGCCCACCACATAGCCGTGATTGACCAGTACGACGACTTCGTTTTGGTCGTCATTGTTCTGTGGCCGTCCCTTGAAGACGAGCAGGTCGACCAGGTGTTCGAGATGGGCTGAATCCGGATGGATGGTGGTGTTGTCCATTTGCTGCCTCCCTGCAAGCCTCAGACGATGCCGACTGCGTCGTAGGCGACCTCGATGGCGTCGCGGACCTCGGTGACCCGCGGCGCATTGCCGGCGTAGGCCCGGGTTGCCACCTCGAGCAGCTCACGCCGCGCGTCGTCGAAATCAGAGAGCGAGGTCAGCCGGGTCAGCGCCAGATAGTAGAAGACCGCCACTTCTTCCGGCGTAAACACGTGGGTGCCGTCGGCCCGGAGGCTCGTCAGCACGCCGTGAGCCGCCAGGTTGTGGATGTTGCTGTAGATATGCACGCCGCCGTGGTCGTAGTTCGCGGGCAGCGCCACATAGTCATTCATATGGGCCGGATATCCGGCAACCTGGGTCCAGCCGCCCATGCCGTCGGGCCGCCACCAGGAACCGGTGCTGCCGGGATCGGCCATGTCCCGCATCGGGCCACCGCCGGCACCGAGCCCGGTCCCGATCCGCCAGTCCCAGGTCGAGACATCGGCCGGGTCAGGCGCCAGGTGCCAGTTGCGGACGATGATGCCGAAGATGTCGCTGATCGATTCGTTCAGCGCCCCGGCCAGATCCCGGTAGACGAGCCCGGCCGTGTTCTCGGTGATACCGTGGGTCAACTCGTGGGCGATGATGTCCAGGTAGCGGGCCAGGCTGCGGAAAGCCCCGCCGCCGAGCTGCTCCTGCCCGTACCACATCCTGCCCTGCCACCATACGGCGTTGATCCACTCGGGGGCGGAGGGGTCCTGGTTGCTAAAGCAGTTGACGATGTTCTCAAGCGCCATGCCCTGATCGTCGATGCTCTTGCGGCGCAGGATGCGGTACAGGAAGTCCAGCACCCGGGCAGCGTTGACGTGGGCCGAGATGGCAGCGGGGTTGGAGGCTTGCCAGTCGTTGGTCGGGTTCTGCACCGTCTGGTTGGGCAGCGGGGTGGTCTCGATCGCGTTCAATCCAAGATCGTAGGTGCGGATGACCTCGAACGGATTGTCCAGTTCGAAACCGGTCCCGTTGGAACGTCCGAGGAACCGCTGGTTGACCTGGTCGGCGTCCTCGCCCCGGCACCAGGTCGGGATATCGATGTGCGCGCTGTTGGAGAACCAGTAGAGCAGCGCGCCATCTCTGGCATCGACAAAATAGTCGTAATCCAGCGTCAGCTTCCCGCCGTGGGCATCGAAACACCCGGCCGCGCCTTGCTCGCTTACACCGGGGGGCAGGTCCTCCGGCATGCCCGGCGCAAATGGTACGTGCTCAAAGCGCCAGGCCAATCGCCATTCGTCCAGATCGGGAGGATGGACAAAGGTCCTGGACGGGTCGGGGAGATTGCCGACCTCCCCGGCACCGGTGACGTAGCCCAGGAGTTTCTCTTTCGCCTGGGCGGCAGAGACTTCCGGTTCCGCACTGACACCGGCGAGTTCGGCCACGTTGAGCGAGGCCGAGACAAATTCCTGATCGTCGTCCAGCTCGACAATAGCCCGGGATCCGAACACGGGGATGCCGGAGGCGGTCTGCTCGAACTGGAGCATGTTCGTCTTGGTGAGATCGGCTTTGTGCTCGCCGCGCAGGACCAGGTCGGGGACGTCTTCCGCCTCCGGCGGCCTGTCGGCCAGCGACCGGAAGGTCCGCCGGGGCTCTGTCTTCAGCATCGCACCCAGATAGTGACGCGCGGCGGCCTCGCGGCTGGTGAATCCGGGCGTCCCTGGGGCCACGCCACGAGTGGTCGCCGCCCGTGGCCTGGCTTCGCGGATCGCAATGGTGTGCGGATCGTCCCGGTCCTCGGCGAAGACTGTGAGTTTGTCGAATCCCTTTGGCATAACGACCTCCTGCGGCAAGCGCTCTACCGACTCGCGGTATTCAGGATGGCGTTCACCGTCTGTACAGTTTCTTGCTCAATGGGCCACTCAAGGCCTCGATGGCGGCCCGGCGGACGCCTTCATCCCGATCCTGTTTGGCGAGTTGCTCCAGCCGTATGGTGGCCGGCTCGGCGTCAAAATTGCCCAGTGCCCGGGCAGCCGACTCGCGCACCAGCGCGTAGGGGTCCTCGCTGGCGACGAGGATGGCTTCCAGCTGCTGCGGATCGCCGCCGCTTCCCAGTGCACGGATCGCCGCTGCGCGCACTTCGGGTGAGTCGCTGTTTGACGCCTGGACCAACGGCTCCTCCACCCAGGGGGCCTCGTCCCGGGGCATGCGTCCCAGCACATTGATCAGGTTGACCTGGGTCTGGGTGTTGCCGCTTTCGAGCACGTCGCGGACCGTCTCCGGGTTAGCTGCCAGCGGCCTTCGGGACAGTCCGGCGATCGAGGTCTGCTGGACGGTATTGTCCCGGTCCTCGAGGGCCTCCAGCAGCAGGTTGGACGTGGCCGGGTCGTCCGAGTTGGCCACCTGCGCCACGGCCGCCTGGCGCACCTGGACGGAGGGGCTGTCCAGTCGCTCGCGGATGCTGGCCGGATCCACCGGCATGCTCTCCAGCGACTCCAATGCGGCTTGCTGCACCCGCAGATCCTCATCCTGTTCCAGCTTCATCCAGATGACGTCGGCGGCAGGTTCTGTTCCGATCCTGCCCAGGGCCTCGATGGCCGCGACCCGCAGCATGGGATCTTCGCTGTTTGCGGCCGCCTCGAGTTCGGGCACCGCCGCCGGCGATGCCATGACGCCCAACGCCCGGGCGCAGGCAATCCGCACGCTGGCGGGATTGTCGCCGGCGAGGGTCGCGCGCAATGCATTTTCCGCGTCGCCGCCGCCGAGCTGGCCGAGGGATTTAGCCATGGCCACGCGGACTTCCGGCGCGTCATCGGACAGCAGTCCTGCCATCAGGATTTCGATATTTCCACTCCGGTCGGCGGCCGGGGCGGTCTGGCTGAGGGCATAGGCGATCGTAGTGCGCACGCCGGCATCATTGTCCGCCCCGAGTTGTCCGATCAGCGCCTGATTGATGGCCGCGGATGGCGGCAGGGCCGACAGCGCTGCGACGGCCTGGGACCTCACGCCCGGATCCTGATCCTCCATCGCATCCATAAACAGCGGCGCGTCCTGCTGACGCCCGAAATTCGACAAGGTGAGGAGCAAGGACCGTTTGACTCGTGGGTCGGATTCGTTCGGGAAGGCCGCCGCCAGGAAATCCGGTGTCTCCGGTGCCCGGGTCTCTGCCAGTGCCACCACGGCCGCATCGCGGACAAACGGATCCTCGTCCTCCACGGCCTGTTTGAGCGCCTGGATCTCCACCGGCCTGGCGTTCTCCCCCATCTTCGACAGGTTCACGACCGCGGTCCGCCGCAGCACGCTCGAATCCGCTTCCTGCACGATATCGACGATGGCATCCCTGGCCGCCAGGTCTTCCGATCGCAGCATCAGCGCCCAGCCCGCGTTCCGACGCAGCTGCAGGATCTCCGACGGCCGTAAATCCAGCATCGGGGGCGCGGCGGCCCGGGGACTCAGCGCGACCTTCCGGGAGAATGCGATGAATGGCGCCTGCAGCGCCTCGGCCTCGGACGATGCACCCAGGTAGTCCCGCTGGATCTCGATCAGGGCCTCATAGCTGCCGGCATTGGCGAAGCGGGTCTCATAGGCGTTCCCGGTTTCCAGCGGCACGAAGCGGAATATGCCTTCCTGATGCAGGGGGATGGTCAGATAGTTGAGTCTCAAGCCCTCGTCTTCATACTGGCCGAGTGCATCGACAAGCGCCGCGCCATTCAGGGTCTCCACGTCCAGGACGTCGATCGAACGGGTGTTGACGGCGCCGCTCAGCAGACTCGCCAGCATCCCCGAGACCTGCTCCCCGCGCCAGTCGACGAAGCGCGCTTCCGGGTCGCGGCGCCGGGTGCGGAGGGACTCCAGGTCACAGACCATCATGACCTCGACGGGGAATCGGCGTTTTCCTATCTGGTACGCGAGTTCCTGCAGGTCGATGTCGCCGTAGGGCGAGCGGCTGGAGGTGGCGCAGCCCGGGAACGTCAGCAACAGGGGGCCGGTCTCCACGCTGGCAAGCCATTTCTGGAGCATGATCCAGGGCAGGTGCTTCCAGCGGTCTTCCGGGCTGGAGCCCGCGGGTAAATAGAATAGTTCGGGCACCCGGGAAACGGGCAGGGCGATGTGTATGAAGACCTGGTCGTAGGGTCCGATCTCCCTGGCCAGTTCATACAGTATGTTCTCGATGTTCCGCAGGTTGGCGTCCAGGCCCATCAGGGCCGCGACCTTGAACCCGTATTGTTCCCGGAGCACATTGGCCAGTTCGGCGGAGGGGCCGCCGTCTTCGTAACTGATGATGATGGCGAAGTGCTGGGTCTCCGTCCTGATGACCGTAATCCCTGCGTCCAGGCTTCCCGCGACGAGCAGGCAGAAGACCCCGAAGCCGCTGACCAATGCCTTCTTCATCATGACGACCCTCCCGGCTGGCGGACTTCGTTCACTCTCTGGACCAGCATCTGCATCGATTCCGCGCTCACGCCGAGATCCCTGATCGATCTGAGGATGCGGACGATCTCCTCGCTGACGGTTTCCGGCGGATATCCTCCCTCGGCGGCCGCCTCCCAGTCGTTGATCGCGTCGATGCAGGCTTTCTTGACCTCAAAGTCCAGGCTTCCGCCTGCGCCCAGTTCGATGTTGGTCAACAGGTTTCTGAGCTCGCTCGCTTCTTCGCTGACATCCTCGACCGCCGCGTCGAATAACTGCCAGTCCAGCTGGTTGATGGAGGCGTTGCTCAGGGGGCGCTGCTCGAGGCCTTTCTCGTTGGCCATCTCGTCGATGGAATCTTTCAGGTAGTCCCAGAGCTCATCCAGGGAAATCTTGCCGTCCTGTGGGTCATCGTCGGACTCCGGATCGTTGAGGGTATCCAGGATCGCCTTGGTAAACATGCCATGTCCCCAGGCATCATCTTCATAGGCAGGACCCCGGGCTGCGGCCATGATCACCAGCCGGGGCTGTTTGTAGTCCTCGAGGCTTTTGACTTCCTCGGGGTAAAGGTCACGTTCGTTGATCCTCACCGTGGCTTCCTCGCCCACGTCCCTGCTGTTGGTGCCGCCGTCACCCGGCCCGGCGTCGAAATCGCCGCTGTAACAGTGATCGAGGATGACCATCTTCTCCTGGGCGCCGATCTCATTGACGTACTCCAGGATATGATTGAGTCGTATGCCGTCGGAGACCAGGTTTTCGACGGTGGCATCGGTGGTGACCCAGTAGGTGTTCCCCTTGCCGCGGGGGTCCCGGACTCCGTGCCCGGCAAAATAGATCAGCACCTTGTCCGAGGGCCCGGCCTTCAGCGACAGTTTGTACAGCTCACGGATGATCCGCCCGCGGTCAGCGGCTGCGTCGACCAGCGCGACCGTATCCCAGTCCCGGTCCTCCAGTGCCTCCTCGAGACTCAGGGCGTCGGCCTTCGCATATTTGAGCTCCTTCTTGATCAGGCTGGGGCTGGTGTAGTCGTCGATGCCGATCAGCAGTGCGTATTTGTTCTGCTCCTGCGCCAGAGCCGGCAACGCCACGCCGAGGAGCGCCAGCACAACAATGGTCTGAATAATTCGCATGGTGTTTACACCCCGATCGCGAAGTTCATCGCCGCGTCAATCACTCGAGCCTGGCTCTCAGGCGCGCAGAGGTATCCAGTTCACGCAGCCGCTGCCGGATACGGTCGAAGCTGAGCTCGCTCCGATCCCCCAGGACCAACCGGTCTGTCGTGGCGGCCAGGTGTTCGTCCGACGCATAGTGATACATGATCTCCGCCTCGTAGTAGGCCACGTCTCCCAGCTCCACTGACTCGTCACCGGTTTCAAAGATGCGCAGATAATCGTCCTGGGCCACGGCCAGCGAGTCCGATGATCCGTAAAGCGACCACCACAGCGGCAGCTGGTCCACGTCGGCGGCGTCTTCGCCCCGCGTGGAACTGGCCACCAGCGGCGCATCGAGCAGGGCCCTGGCATCCACGATGCCCGCCCCGTAGCGCCTGGCATTCCAGCCGGCGCCGGGGGCGCAATCGGCTTCGTCCGGTTCGCCGGGCTCACCCGGACGCCAGGAGGTCTGCTGCAGCAGACTGATCAGCGTCTGGGTCAGTTTGCCCTGCTGCTTGAGCGCCTCATAGGCCGGCGTGCCCTTGTGCTTCGCCACCCACAGCGCCACCACGCCGGAGGTCGTCGCCGTCCCGTAAGTGGTCCCGGTCCCCATGCTGGTGATCTGCTCATCCAGATCGTTCCCGGCCATGGTCCCGCGCCATACCGACTCACCCGGCGCCGCGATATCCACGCCGCGGCCGCGGGAGCTGTGCGCCCAGGGCTTGCACTCGGCGTTGACGGCGGCCACGGAGACCACCGAATCGAACCGCGCCGGCCACACCACCAGGCGTACGTAGTTGCCGGAAGCGGCCACGATAATAAAACCGCGTTCCTCGGCTTTGCGCACGGCCTTCCACAGCGACCAGCTCGGCGGGCCGCCCATGGCGATGCCGGCCAGATCGGTGTCGACCTTGACCCGGCTGCGGATGTCACCGGAGGCATCCAGCAGCGCGCGGGCCAGGCGCTTGGTGTTGAAGATCACGACTGATTTGTCGATCCGCAACGGCACGAGTTTTGCGCCCCGTGCGACGCCGGTCGGACACTGGGTGACGCCGGCGAGCTGGCAGCCCGTATCGCTGATGATGGCGCTGCTGCTGCCGGTCCCGTGGGCGGGGTTGTCCAGCCAGTTGTCGTCGATCTTCTCATCGACGGGGGAGTCGTCGTCCTGATAGTAGTCGTAGCCTTTTTCCGGCCACAACGGCCGGGCGCCGGGCGGTCCCCAGATCTCGGCATGCTGGATATAGCCGGTGTCGGGATGGGCGATCACGACGCCGGTCGCCTCCGCGCCGTCGGGTTTGCCCTGTGCACGCAGCACGGCCCAGGCTTCCGGCACCCGGGTGTACTTGAGGCTCCACATGTCGTCGTCTTTGGCCCGTTGCAGGGGGTCGTCGCTACCGAGACCGCGGGTCCCTGGGTCACCCGCCACCGGCGCGCTTTGCGCCACGGGCAACTCCAGCTCGAACAGGGGCTCGACGCGTCTTGCCCCGGTATCGTCCATGATCTCGTAAGCTTGTTCGAAGGCCCGGCCCACGGAATCCTGCTGCCGGTCGCCGGCCCGCACCTTCGGCGGCACGATGGCCCGCATCGTGGGATCGTCGAAGTAGTCGACGATTTCGTAACAGTTTTGCGCGCCTGGCGAACCGCAGATGGCCCGGGTGCCGCTCTGACCCAGCCTGTCGGCGGAACGGGACGCGTCGTCCTCGCTGGCATAGATCGCCGAGAACCCGTCGACCTCGACACCGGCCTTGGAGACGCGCAGCACGCGTTGCCTGGTGGCCCAGCCGGTCACCGCGACCGGCGTCAGATCCCGGGTCAGTCCCCTGGCGTACTGCTTGATAAACCGTTCCAGCGCACTCTGACCCGCTGCATCCCGGGGGTCCGCACTGCGGGGCAGGGGATTGAGCTTGAACGCGTCGGCGGATATCTGCTGGGTGGTCACGACGGCCTTCACATAGTCGGTCACCGATTGCGTGCCATCCGGCACTTTCGCATCGAAGCGTCGTCTGATCGACTGACCCGGCGGCAGCGGGTCGGGCAAACTGGCCGGCGGGTAAATGACGCCGATCCGGCCCTTGTCCGTCAGATCCAGCAGGATGGGAAAGACATCCTGACTGCTGTTGTTGGTGAGGACGATCTCTACCTTCGCGCCGTGCGGAACCGTCTCGCCCACTGCGACGGTGCTGGCACCGTCCACGCGCAGGATCGACAGTCCAAAATCCAGATCGGGCGAGGGATTGCGCATCGCCAGAACCGCATGCCAGCGGGCCCAGTGGGCGATGGCGGCGACCGTATCGTCAAGGGAAGCGGCGGTGCCCATGGGCACCTCGGCCAGGGTGGCCAGGGTCCGGCCCTGCAGCACCAGCGTTTGTTGGTCACCGCTGCCGACGATCCGCGCGATGACCTCGGCGTCCACGTTTTCGCCGAGTATCTCGATGGAATCGTAGTCGGCCAGTTTGGCCTCGAGCGCTTGCCGGAAATCGTCCGGCAGACCGTCCAGGAACACACGGAGCCGGAAATCCGGTGAGCGGATCTCGTCCAGCATGCTGCGCGAGCCCGGCTGGACCTGGCCCATGGTGACGGCGGCCCTGGACGTAAACGCATCGACTTCCGTCACACGGACCCGGGCGATCCTCTGGATAGAACCGTCGAAAATCTTGGTGCCGGGCGGGTAGACATCCAGCTCCGCGCCGACCGCCAGCCCGAATACCTCGCCGGCACCGACCGTGGCCTGGCTGGTGCCTGAGGAGACCGGATTGACCAGCATGTAGGGCTGGGGCTGGAGCTTGTCGACCCCGAACACCGCGGTATCGATGCCGGTGCCCTCGATCTGCGGATGCTGATCATCGAAACGGGCGGTGACATCGGCCTGGGTCTGCTCCATGACGTCCCGATAGGTCGCCTGGACGCCCGCAGACTGCAGGGCATTCACGAGGTAGTAGGTCATGGCACCGTTGGTGACATCACCGAAACGCGTCTCGTTGGAGAGTTCGTTGGCCCGGGAACCGGAGATCAGCACATAGCCGGCCCCCGGGAGTCTGAAATCGTCGATGCCTTCGAGACCTCTTGCGCCACTCGAGGCCGGCGGTGGCTCGCGCTCATCGGCCGGCGCATAACGGGCCGTCCGCTTCAGACCCTGGGCGGCGGCCGCCCGCGCTGCGGTCCCCGAATGGCAGCTGTCCAGGATAAAGACCACGTTAGGGGTCCTGGCCGAAATCTCGCTCATCAGGTCGTTGATCTGGTCGTCGCTGATATCGAACACGTCGCCCTGGCGTGAGTCGTGGGGCACGATGGTTTCGTCCATCCGATCCGGTTCGTCGCCATCCCGGTCGCGCATCTGGGAACCGTGGCCGCTGTAGTGGACCAGCGCCACGTCTCCCGGCTGAGACTGACCCAGATGGCTGCGGATGGTGTCGACGATGTTCTGGTGGGTCGCGTCGGCGTCCTTCAGCACGACGATGTCGTCCGGCTCGAAGTCGAATTTGCCCACCAGCACTGCCTTGACCAGATCCACGTCATTGCCGGCACCGCTCAGATCGGAGATCTCCGGGTTGGCCAGGTAGTCGTCGATGCCGATCAGGACGGCCCGCTTGACCACGGGCCTGTCGGCAGGGGGAGTCGGGTCGGGCTGTGCCTGCAGGCAACTCAGTGAAAGGAGTAGACCTGACACCACAAAAAAAGCCCGGATCGGGTTCGCTGATTTCATCGGAGCCTCCAATGCCGTGCATGGCCGGACAGGGAGCGGGGCGCACGGCAGAGTCCGGCCGTCGCGCCACCAGGCGGAGCGTTCCGGGACGGCAAACACTGGTTCGCCGTTGCCCCTGCCTTGTCGTTGTCCAGATTCCAAAGCATCTGACTGCGTGGCCAGGAAACGGGATCCGGATCCCGTTTCAAAACGTCCGCCGGCGTCAGGCACTGCAACAGGCGGAACATGGAAATCCCATGTCCGCCAGCCGTGACCCCGACACCCATCGTGCGGGCTATCTAAAGCCTAGCCTACTAATACAGTACTGACAGCGAGACGGCGTTAGTCCCAGCGGAACGCTTGCAAAGCCTGTAATGCTCTGGAGTCGGGCCCCGGAAGTCTTTATTCCAATCGTCCCGGCCGGGGAATCCGGGCCGCGAGATAGCGAAGACGAATCAAGCCGTCATTTCGGCTTGTATCCGGGCATTGGCGGCGTCAACAGGGGTACTCAGAGCTCTGGCCCAGAGCCTTTGCCGGCAGTTCCGCTGGCAACGGCGTCAGACTCCGGAAGACCAAAAATGGTAAAGCCAGCCCAGAAATAAGGGTCATTTCTTTCGGATCGAACACGCTGCATGGCATGCTGCAGCGCTCTGTCAGATGGCATGGTTGCAGACAGGCGGATGAACTCGGTCATCAGCTCAAAAGTGGCCTCATCGTCCACGTTCCAGAGACTCATCACCACAGACGACGCGCCGGCGTACTGCCATGCCCTGGCGAGACCAATGGTCCCCACCTCGAAGTCCTTACCCAAACCGGTCTGACACGCGCTCATGACGACCAGTGGGTTGTTATCCAGGTCGAAATCCTGGATTTCCCGGGCCAGCAGTCGCCCATCAGCGGCTTCCGGTCCGTCACCAAGCAGGAGGAAACTCCCATCCAGCGGATTATCGTTATCCGAGATTCCGTGGGTGGCGAAGTGGATCAGTTCGGCAGACTGAGCCAGGGTCTCCATCTCGGAGAACAGATTCTCTTTGGTTGCGTTCTCGCCGACCAGAGCTGTCGCTCCAACGGTTTCGGCGACCACTTCCGCCTCCATGCGGGCACCCGGTAGCGGCGAGAACTTCCAATCCGGGTCATGGCGGGCGACCGGATCGCCGAGCACTATCGCCTTCTCGAAAGACCGCCGAGCCGCACGTGGAGCTTGACCAAGGGACGCAAAACCCGGCGCGATCAAGACCGACATGGAGTCGACCAGCGGCTTCTCGTCAACAGTCAGAACAGAGAACGGGGTCGTGCCGAGAGCGGCAACAAGCTCCTCCTTGTGGGTGGCGTCCGGCGGGCCGAAAGCGATCGTGACGGGTATCACGATCAGGGTATCGACCTTGTCCGTGATCAGGGCGTCGGAGATTGGCTCAGGCAGAAAGAGTTCGCTCGCCGTCGAAATCACCGCTGCGAGACTCGCTGTCGGCCCCGGGTGGGTAGACTCCGGTATCAGGTCTCTCGACTCTGCCCGGCGACTCGAGCCGCGGTCTCTCAGACGTAGCGCGTTGGAGAAGCCGAATTGCAGCGCCTCCAATTCGCCTGGCTCGACGTCGGTAACGTGCCCTGACACCTCGCCTTCATCAATCATCCAGGTGCAAAGATGACCGTCGTCGTAGGCGTAGAACAATATCGCCGCGGTGCGATCCTCGAGTGCCGCGAGAAACGCATGGACATCTTCCAGCTTCATCTCCTCGACAGCGCCCGCGGGCAACTCACCCTGGAAGTACCAGACGTCATGGAACTTCCGCTCGAGTCGGTAAACGTGCTCATTGTGAGCCCAGATAGCCGCCTCGAGTTCCTGGACTGATCCGCTCTCACACGGTAAAGGGAACTGCCCGTAGGAGACATGAGGGATAAGCAGGCAGAAGAACCACAAAAAGAGGGACATGGCCGGGGGCGGAATACGCATTTGCCTGCTCCATGCAAAACCCTTCTGGCAATCCGGCTCGCCAGTGAGGGTGCTAATCCATTTACCCCAAACCTAGTTGAAGGCCCATGCGGTCGCCACCCGCAAAGAGGAGGCCACGGCGCCCTCTTGTTGCAGACCCAGTATGCCGACCACCGACTCGTTGCCGGTTGCGTTGAGATCGCTCGGTGCGTATTCGCACGGCCAGGCCTTTACGACCTCGAACGCTGCCTTTGCCTCTCCAGTCTCGTTTCAAGCGCGGGTTACCACCGGGCGCCGGGCATCGTCGAGTATGTC
>JBATKC010000284.1:0-11719 GCA_049669065.1 Gammaproteobacteria bacterium | reverse complement strand
GCGAACACCCGGGCGTGATCGACAAACGCGGCCAGTTCGGCCGGCGAACTCCTGGCCAGCATCGCGCCGGTGACGACCTGATCGGGTGACGAGGCCAGACCCAGATCGCGGGCGATGGCCAGCGCGGTCACCGGATGATCGCCGGTCACCATGATGGTATCGATGCCGGCGTCGCGGGCATTGCTCACCGCGTCGCGCACCCCCTCGCGCAGCGGATCGATCATGCCGACCAGACCCAGACAGTGCAGTGCGGACGGTTCCGGTGGCGCCCGGGTCTCGTCCAGGTCCGCAGGCGCGTAGCCCTCGGCTAGCGCGAGGACGCGATAGCCCTGCTCCGCCATCTGCTGACTCATCGCCTGCAGCGATGCCAGCTGAGCCGCATCGTCGCCGCACATGTCAAAGATACGCTCCGGCGCGCCCTTGACCATGACGCTGATGCCGTCTTCGGTGCGGTGATAGCTGGCGGCGAATTGACGCTCGGCCTCGAAGGGCAGCTCGTTGACCTGCGGATGCCGCTCCAATGAGACTTCGCGCCGCCATCCCAGCTTGTAGGCCATGGTCAGCAGCGCCACGTCGGTCGCGTCTCCGCGCCAGACCCAGCCGTCATCCCGGTGGTGCAGATCGGCCTCGTTACACAGCACCGCCGCCCGGGCGAGGCCGGCCAGCGCCATGCCCTGGTCCGGCTCGATCGGCTCGCCGTGCTGCAGGAAGCGCCCTTCCGGGACGAAGCCTTCGCCGGCGACCTCGAACACGCTGCCATCCGGCAGCCGGGCTTCGCGCACAGTCAGTTCGTTACAGGTCAGGGTGCCGGTCTTGTCGCTGGCGATCAGCGTGCAGCTGCCCAGACCCTCGACCGCGGTAAGCCGGCGCACGATGACCCCCCGCCTTGCCATACGCGTGGTGCCGATGGCCAGGGCGACGGTCAGCGCCACCGGCAATCCCTCGGGTATGGCGGAGACCGCCAGCGCGACGCCGAACAGGAACATGTCGGCAAGGCCATAGCCGCCAAAAGTCACCCCGGCGACGGCAACAATGGCGGCGGCTACCAGCACCGCGATGGCGATGCGCCGGGTAAATTCTTCCATCCGCAGCACCAGCGGTGGTCGTCCGGAGACGGACTGCATCACGTCCAGCGCGAGGCGACCGATAGCGCTGTCCGGACCGGTTGCCACGGCGAGTCCCTGACAGCGTCCGCGGACTACCATCGAGCCTGCGAAGCACATGTTGTGGCGATCGGCCAGCTGTGTCTCGGCGTCTCCCAGCCAGCCCGAGTCCTTGCCGACAGCGGTCGATTCGCCGGTCAGCAGCGACTCGTCGACCTCCAGGCCGTGGGCCGAGAACACGCGGATGTCGGCCGGCACGCGGGCGCCGGATTCCAGATAGACCAGATCGCCCGGCACCAGCTCCTCGGCATCGATCTCCCGCGTCTGGGTGTTGCGCCGCACCGTGGCGCGGATACGCAACAATTGTTGCAGAGCCTGACTGGCGCGTTCCGCACGCCCCTCCTGGATGGTGCCGATGATGGCGTTGATCACCAGTACGCCGAGGATAAAGGCGGCGTCCTCGACTTCACCCAGCGCCAGTGAGACCGCAGCGGCGATCGCCAGTACATAGATCAGCGGGCTCTTGAACTGGCGTAGCGCGATGGCCCACAAGGTCGGTGGCGGCATATGCGGCAGCGCGTTGGGTCCGAACTGCTGCAGGCGCCGGGTCACTTCCTCGTTGCTCAGGCCATGGATGTCGGCGCCCAGCGCCTGGCTGACCTCTGCCTGGGTCTGCGCGTGCCAGGCTTGCTCGGGGCGGGCTGGCGCGGGCCGGGTCGCCTTGTTGGTCACAGATGCTCTTCCGCCTCGCCGGGGTCATGCGGATCGATTCACGACAATCCACATTCCAAGCATAGGCGCGTCTGGATCGTGTGCAATGGGGCAACAGCCGGTCTCCGGGAGATCGGCAGACCAGCAGACCCGCAGTGAGGGGCCAGGATGGTCCGTGTTCAGCCTTCGCCGGGGACAGAGCGGCCCGGCAACGGGATCAGCATGGGCACCCGGGCGCGATACGCCGCGTAATCTTCGCCAAATTGCCGCAGCGTCTCGCGCTCCTCGAAATGGACGCCGATGAGGATGTATGCGGTCAGGCCGGCGGCCAGCACCGCGTGACCTACGGTCATATGGGGCGTGGCCCAGACACCCAGGATCACGCCCGACATCATCGGGTGGCGGCAGAAGCGATAACCGGCGCGGATCTGGAACGGGACCGGCCGATAGACACGGCCGGCGTAGTAACAGCGGGCTTGACGCAGGCCGAGCAGATCCGCCTGATCGATCCAGGTGGTGGCCATGCCCATCAGACCCCAGCCGGCGGCGAACAACAGCCACATGGACGCCTGCGCGATTGGGTGCTCCAGGTGCCATAGGGTGATCGGCAGCGGGCGCCACAGCCACATTAGCAGCGCGAGCATTACTACCGAGGCCAGCACGAATACGCTGCGCTCCGCCGGTAGCGGCAGGTAACGGACCAGCCATCGTTTGAACCAGGGCCGGGCCATCACGCTGTGCTGCAGACCGAACAGCGCCAGCAGCTCGAGATTGATCATCAGCGCCAGCAGCCAGTGCGTGACCGTTCCGCTGTCGATGCCCTTGGGTACAACGAGATTGCCGAGGAAACCGATCAGGTAGAGACCGGTCAGGCAGAACAGGCCCCAGCTTATCCATGCGAAGATCAATACCGCCAGCGGCCGGTTCGCCCTTTGCGACAGTGCCGGCCGGACCCTCGTGCTCAACGGTCCCGCTCCATCCAGTCCAGCACGAATTGCCTCTGCTCCGCGGTCTGCGGCGTGTTCGGAAAAATGTCGGATTTCTGCATCTGCGGCCACAGCCGAGCCAGTTCGCGCAGCGCGGCGTCGCCGGTGAGCCCCAGGCGGACAAAATAGCATCCGATGGCGGTGCCGGTGCGGCCGATCCCGGCGAGACAATGAACATAGGCCGTGCCGTCCGCGTCAATGGCCGCGTCGATCTGGTCGAGGACCGCGATCATGTCCGCTGGCCGTTCCGGGACACGCATATCGGCGATCGGCACACGCTGATACGCCGCATCCAGGCCGCGCTCCTTAGCCATTTTCCGGAGTATTTTCTCGTAGGGCTGGAGTTCACCACTTCGTGTCAGGTCGATAAAGTGGGTCACGCCATGATCCAGATAGGCGGCTAGGCGGCGCCGCGTCGATTTGGCGTCATTTCCGGCCGGATATTCACCGGCCAGCAGCCGGTTGGGTTCGACCCAGTAGGTATTTGGATTCGGTCGGCTCATCGATGTCCTGCGGTACGCCGGCGAATACCCCGGCGGGCGGATGATACGCCTATGGTCGCGACAGTTCTTCGACCCAGTCGCTGATTCAGGGCTCCGCCCGGACTCATCCGGGCTTGATCCGAAGGCACCGCCGGCACTCGCGCGTCTTATCTGACAGGGGCGGAGGTTGCGGCGGCCGTGCCGCGCATCGATCCAGGGCAATGGCCAGGGAGGCAGGCATGGGCCATGACGACCAGAGACGCGACTTCGAACCGGCGGAACTCCTTGTCGGCAGCGCATACCTTGGGACCCTGCTGGGATTGGTGCTTCTGCTTGCCATCTTGATCTAGCTGCAATTGCAGCCAGGCGGTTAGACATAACAAGCGACATATGTGCGTTCTGTCACAGATGATGCGCGAGCGCGGGGATATGCTCCGGCCTTGTGGAAAAATATCACAACGCAGCCCGCCACTGCGCCGGCGGACCCCGGCCGCGGGCCGATGTTTGATGGCGGCCATCACGCCAATGCTGGTGGCGGTTTGCCCCGTCATTATCTTCGGCTTGCTGATCGAGGCTGTGCAGCGTGGCGAGCAGCAGCGGCAGCGCCGCGACCCTTTCACCACCGAGTTCCTGCGCCCAGCGGGCTATAGTCTGCAACGCCGCGTCGATGCGCTGCAGCTGGATCTGGCGCTGACCTTCGGCTTCGGGCTGGCTCTCCCGCTATGGTTCTACTCGGTGTGGTTGACCGCCGGCCGCTGGGCGTCGGCGCCTGACTGGACCGGCTGGCTCTATTTCTCTATGGCGGTGATCAGCTTCATCTTTTTCCTGGCCCGCACCGTTTCGGCCTATCGCACAATGAGTCAGGTCCGGCTGGCGCTGGACGGCGAGGCCGCCACCGGTCAGGAACTTGATCGCCTGATGCGGTTTGGTGCCCGCGTGTTTCACGACATGCCCGCTGAGGAATTCAATCTCGATCATGTAGTGGTGTCTGCCGCTGGTGTGATGGCAGTGGAGTCCCTGGCGCACCCGCGTAGCGGCAGGATGGTACACACCGAGCAAGCCACGGTGCGTTTCGATGGGCGGCATCTGAGCTTCCCTGACCGGCGCGAAGACGCAGCGGTGCTGCGTGCGCGTGAGCACGCGCGCTGGCTGGCCGAGTGGCTGAGCCGGGCGCTGCACGAAGAGGTGGTGGTGCAGCCCTTTTTGTCGCTGCCCGGCTGGTCCGTCGAGCGTCAGGGACTCAGCGATGTGATGGTGCTGAATCCGCGAGATTGCAGCAGGTATGTCCAGGGCAAGCCGAAATTATCTGAGCGGATGCAGGATCGTATCGCGTTCCAGATCGAGCGCGCCTGCCGTAACGAAAAGACCCGCGCGCAGCGGCGGCGCTGAGGCTCAGCCAGGCAGGCGTACCACGACGCGGGTGCCGCCGAGCGCGGATACGGTGATCGCCAGCTCACCGCCACGGGGTTCGACCAGATCTCTGACCACGGCCAGCCCGATCCCCTGGCCTGGTACCTGTTCGTCGCCACGGGCGCCGCGCTGGACCAGGCGGTCTGCCTCGGCGACCGGCATCCCTGGCCCATCGTCCTCCACCACGATCTGCATCCCGGTGCGCCCGCCCGCGGACGCGGCGATCGGCTGGACGTCGATTCTGACCCGGCGCTGACACCATTTGCAGGCGTTATCCAGCAGGTTGCCCAAAATCTCCGCCAGATCGCCGCGCTCGCCCGGGAATTCCGTGTCGCCGGCCACCTTGCTGACGATCTCCGGTGACTTCTCGGCGTAGACCTTGTTCAGCGCCTCGACGATGTCGGCGACCATCGGCGCGACCGGCGTCCGCTCGCGGCTGAGCGTGGCTGCCCCGCTGGCGGCACGGCGCAGCTGGTAGTCGACGATGCCCTGCATGCGGTCCAGCTGTTGCTGGATCTGTGGGGTGTGGGTTTCGCCGCCCTCGAGCTGACTGCGCATCACGGCCAGCGGTGTCTTCAGGCTGTGGGCCAGATTGTCCAGCGATTGCCGGAACCGCCGGGTGCGCGCCCGCTCACCCTCGATCAGGGTATTCACGCTGTCGGCCAGCGCGCCCAGTTCGCTCGGATACCCTCGGCTCAGGTTTTCACGTTCGCCCGCCTCGACCTGGCGCACTTCGCGTTCCGCCTGGCCCAACGGGCGCAGCAAAAATCGCAGGGCGGCCAACTGCGCGGCGATAAAGATCAGGGTGAGCAGCAGGAACCAGGTTCCCAGCTGTTTGCGGTAACGCTTTATCTGGGCGCGATAGCCATCCAGGCTGCTGGACACGCTGAAGATGAAATCGCGCAGGCTGCCATCGTCGAATTCCCACTCGACACGCAGGCTGGCGCTGAGCAACTCAGTGCCGTCATCCAGCTCGACCGATCGGAACAGGATGCGGCCCGGCGCCTCGGGCGCGGGCGCCGGCAGACGCAGACCGGTGGCCGATTCGGAGATCCACACGGTCTCGCCGTCTGCTTCTGTCACCTGGGCGTAGAGCCCCGATCCGGGCCGCGAGAAGCGTGCCTCGGGCAGCGCGTCTGGCAGCACCAGCTGTCGCTGGGGCCCGGGATCGGCCGCGGTCAGCAGACCGAGCACCTGCGATTCGAGCAGATCCTCAAGCGCCTGCTCGGCGGCCCGGCTGAATCCCTCGTCCAGCGCCACAAAGGCAAAGCCAAAAAACACGCCCAGCAGCAAGGTGGCGCCAAGCATCACCCGCCGGGTCAGGGACACCGGACCGATCATCCCGCTTCCCGGGCCAGCCGCCAGCGATAGCCGCGACCGCGCAGGGTCTCGATGGGTTTCAGTTCTCCGTCGGGATCCAGCTTGCGTCGCAAACGCCCGATAAACACCTCGATCACATTGGAATCACGCTCGAAGTCCTGATCGTAAAGACGGTCGGTGAGCTCGCTCTTGGAGATCACCTCGCCCGAGCGTAACAGCAGACATTCGAGTACCCGATATTCGTAGGCCGTCAGTTCCACCGGCTGATCATGCAGCGAGACGCTCTGGCTGCGGCTGTCCAGCGTCACCGGCCCGCTGCTCAACAGCGGGCTGGACCAGCCGCCGGACCGACGCATCAGCGCATTGACCCGGGCCACCAGTTCTTCCATGTGGAAGGGCTTGACCAGGTAGTCGTCGGCGCCGGCGCTGAGACCGTCGACTTTCTCCTCCCAGCGACCCCGGGCGGTAAAGATCAGGATAGGGAAATCATAGCCGTCCTGACGCAGGCGCCGGATCAGATCCATACCCGGCAAACCCGGCAGACCGAGATCGATGACGGCGACGTCCGGACGGAACTCGGTCGCGTAATACAGGCCCTCGTCGCCGTCACCGCTCTCGTCTACGGTGAAGCCGTCACGGCGCAGCCGCCGGGCGACCTCTTCACGCAGGGCCGTCTCGTCCTCGACGATCAGGATACGCATCGTGGATCAGCGGAACTCGCCGGTGCGGGCATCGACTTTGACCGTGCGCACCCGGCCGCCTTCAGTCAGGAATTTGACTCGGTGCACGCGACGACCGTTGTTGCGCTTGGTCTCGGCCTTGAGGATGGTGACGTCGCCGTACTGCCGACGCACCTTGTTTATCGCCTGCTCCAGACTGATGCCGTCATCCTGAGCCAGTCGGTAAGGCGCCTTTGCCGCTACTGTGCCTGGCACCATGGTTGCGGCATATGCCGACGGCTGCAGCGGGCTCAAAAAAAACAGACCCGCGACTGCGGCCGCCTTGAGGAGGGATCGGGACATGGACGAGATTGTCATCCATGTCCCCGGGCAACGCAATTTCATCCGCTCCTCTGGCGACACACGATCGCGGGTCTCAAGGGGCCGCCGGCCTCAGGCCGGGCTGATATCGACCTGCACGCGGATACGATCACCAGGATGGTCCGGCATCTGCGTCTGGTATTCGCGTCCGGCATAGCGATAGGTCACCAGATAGCCTTCGAGTTCGCTGTGATGCTGGGTCTCGTAGCTGACCTCACAGCGTTCCACCGGGACCGCGCGCACTGAACTGTAACGCGGCCGGTAGTACGACTGCGCCTGACGCCGGCTGTGGTCGTTGGCCACGCTGGCGCCGATCAGGGAGCCGACCACGGTCATCGCTTTCTTGCCGTTGCCGCTGCCGAACTGATGACCGATCACGCCACCGATCAAACCGCCAGCCAGGGTCGGCAGCACGGTGTTGTGACCCCGTGGCTCGCTGCGATAGCCCGGTGTCCGTTCATAGACGGTCTCGGTCCAGCACTCGCGCTGCGGGATCTCGACGCTGACGGTGCGATAGATCGGTTCAACGGCGACCACCTTCGCATATTGATACTCGCTGTGACGAGCCATCGCCATCGACGGCAGAACGATCGCCACGGCGGCCAGTCCTAACAGTGTCTTGCGCATCATCGTTTTTACTCCTCTTCTGCTTGCCCGGCGACGGGGATCTCCCCATCGCGACTCCCACATTACGCCGGCGGTCTGAACCGTGGCTGAACGGATGGTTCAGCTTCGGTTCAGCTTGCACGGACTAGCGTTAGACCCGACTGGCGGCAGACCGTACCCGATGCGGAGTGCTGATGGATAAACAGCCCCGGTGGGGCCGAGGGAGGCAGACATGGCAAGTAAATTCGGATCGACGCGGATATTCGCGATGGCGCTGGTACTGGTGGCAACGCCGTTGCTCACCGGCGCGGCGCGGGGGCCGGCGCTGCAGCTGTTCCCGACCACCGTGCTGGAGGACATCAAAGAGACCGGCCAGGTTGCGGAAGACATGGAGACCGGGCTGCAGGAAGTCATCTCCCGGCTCGACCGTCAGCAACAGCTCTATGTCGAGAGCAAGTGCGACGGTGCGGTAGAAGACCCCGGATGCGCGCGGATCGCCAAACAGCTCGGGGCTTCCTATATGGAGATGCTCGATGTCATGGCGCAACGGCTGCCGGACATGGAGCGCGCGGTAAACAGCACCCGAACCAGCCTCGAGAAGCGCCTGCGCTCCGAGCTCGGCCTGAAGATGACGCCCTGGACGCTGCAGGAGACGCTGCTCGGTAATCAGCCCGACGGCAGCGAGCCGGCGCAGCCGAAGCTGCGCGGCCGTTCCGGTCTGCGCCTGTCGGAGCGCTTCCGCCAGTACTACAGCCTGGTCGCCCAGTCGGGCAGCAAGACCGAGCACTCGCTGGCCGTGGTCGCCTCGGATATCTATCTGGACATGGAAGAGGCCTCGGTGCTGATCGCGCAGACCCAGGAAGAGATCGGTCGCGCGACGCTGCTCGAAGAGCTGAACCAGTCCTTCGGTGTGATCACGCCGGAGATGCAGCAGGTCGTCGACGGCGTGAAGTCGATCCTGTTCGGTGAATCGGGCCAGGTGATCGAGCTGGCCGGCCCGCCGCCCGGGAGCGGTCAGATCGAGTACGAAAGTCCGCTGGAGTGGTGATCGATGGATACGCGACACACAGAAACCAAACGGGGAAGCATCATGAACAAACCCATCAGGAGTAAACCGATAAGTACTGTCATCGTGCTCCGGGCCATTTTCGCCCTGGGCCTGCTCGGCGCCGCCGGCGGCTGCGCCACCAGTACACCGGAGTGCAGCCTGGCCGCGACGCGAAATCTGGATAGTGCGATCGATTCGGCGAAGTCCAATCTGCAGGCCGGTTGCGTAGCCTATTTCGATGGTTATATGGACGAATTGCTGGAAGTAGCCGCGGGTGATCCACAGCCGGAAAACAAGCGCGCGTTCAGCGATTTCCTGATCTGGTCAAGCGAACAGGGGCTGCTCAGCAAGCGTCAGGCGCAGGAGACCTGGAACCGGTATTTCAACGTCAAGTTCGTCTCGCTGCAGGGTGACTACAACAATTGTGCGCAGACCTGCCCGGTGCGTGAGGACGTGCTCGAAGACATGGAGCGCGAGCTGATCGACAAGGAGCGCGGCATGCTCAAGGCATCGCTGGACCAGAACGGATACTACCGCGCCGACCGGCTCTTGCAGGAAACCGAGCTGGTGCTCGCGGCGACGTGTCGCGCCTGTGCTGCCGGAGGCCGCTAGGGGCGGGTCGATGGCGAGCCAGCGTCAGCATTTTACTGCAGGATTATCGGCCGGGGTGCTGACCGTGGCGCTGGTGGCGCTGATCCTGGTGCTGGCCGCAGGCCAGACAGCCGGCGGCTCGCTGCCCGAGCGCGTCGCCAGTCTGATGTCATGGATCTGGCGCAACCTCGGCATGTCGACGCCGGTCTTCGCGCTGGTCCTGACCCTCTACGCCATAAGCCTGGAGCGACTCCGTCGGACCCTGGCCGAAGGTGCGCCAATGCAGGATGTGGGCCAGGCTGATCATCTGTCCGATGTCTGGACCAGCGTGTTTTTCGGCGTCGGCGTAATCTGGACAGCAATCGGTATGCGCGGTGCGCTGGTCCAGGCTCTGGCCGGCGAGTCCGACCCGGGCGGCGGCGTCGAGGTGCTCGAACGCATGGTCGATGGCGGCATCCTGCTGGCGCTCTCCACGACGATCTTCGGCGGCGTCGGCGGCTATCTGATGCGGGTGTGGAAGACCCTGACCGTCGGTAGCGAACTGAAACGCTATTACGAACGTGAACAGCGTCGCGATCTCACCGCGATACGCATCAGCCTGTCCGCGATCGAGCGACGTCTGACCCCGCCGGATCCAGCGCGAGGCCCGGCGCCGTGAATACCGGTCGCCACTGGCATGGTGGAGCCAGCGACACCGCCGAGGTCGAGCTGCAGGCGGATGTCATGCGCTTTGTCGCCATCCTCGCGCTGTGTCTGGTCGCAATCTCAACCATGGTGGAGCAGGCATCGAGCCAGGACACGCCGGCGGCCGGGATAGCTGAACCCGTGTCTGTTCCATCTGATCCAGTCTCCGTGACGACGCCGGTGTCTCCGACGCCTCCCCCAACCAGCTCGACCCGGGTCGCGGATGCTGGCGTCGTCACCCTTCCTGTTCCTCAGTCGGCACCCGCGCCTGTGCCCCGGCAAAAAAAACCGGCGACACAACCGCCGCGTCCCGAGACTCTCGCTGCGGCGCCGCCGTCCCCGGCAGTCGTGCCCAAACCGATGCCTCGTGCCACGCCGGTGACCGAGCCGGCGCCTGAGCCGCAACCAGAACCCGAATCGAATGCCGAGCCGACGCCCGTAGCAGAGGCCGATCCGACACCCGGGCCGACACCTGAAGAGCGCGGCTTTACGCTGCGGTTTGATTCCGACGCGGCGATGCTGCGCATGGTCAGCCGCGGTGAAGCAGGCGTGTTCCTGATCGATGGCGCCCGCGCCTGGCGTCTGGGTTTTGGCGATCTCGGCGCGCAATTCGCCGAAGCGCCACCGCCATCCCGATTTCATGCAATCGCCGCCGGCACCGTCCCGCGCCTGCTGCGCGACGCTGCGACCCGGTCACCTGGCATCCGGGAGGCCGTCTGGGGCGTGACGCTGCCGAACCATACATCGCGGGATCTGGCTGCGCTGCTGCGGGCCCACGATCACGGCGAGCTGATCATCGACAGACGCGGCCGCGTGAGAATGGAGAGTGCCGATGAGGCTTGAACGACACCTCCGGCTGCGGTGGATTGCGCTGCTGATCGTGTTGACGCTTGGCCTGGCCCGGCCCATCAACGCCAAGGCCGCAGAAGTGCTGGATGTCTGGCTGGATAAGGACGTTGCGCCCTGGCTGACCGAACAACTGGCGACCCACCCTCGCTTCAAGGGTCTGCCGCTGCAGGTCGCCGTCATGCGCGGCGGAGAGCCGGAGTCACGACCCGATGGTCTGAGCCTGTGGCTCGCTGAGCGTCTCGGCGACCGGCTGGCGGCGGCGCCAGGCATCCATCTGCTGGCGCCAAGCGGCGAGGCGACGCTGGACTACGATGGCAGCGGCCGTATTGACTGCCGGCCATCGCCGGCACGCTACCTGATTACGCTCGAGACTGACGCGCGCGGGCTCGATGCACGGGTCCAGATCCGGGTACTGGATCTTGACGACCGCAGCTGGGTGGCTGCCTTCTCGCGGAGCTGGAATGGCCGCCTGACATCGGCCGAACGCCGCCGCCTCGGCGAACGACATGAGCTGGAGTGGCTGCGCGGACAGCGCTCCCTGCCGTTTGCCTCCGGTCAGCCAGATCTGATGGCGTCGCGCATCGCTGCGAGCCTCGCCTGTGAGCTGCGCGCACACCCGGCCGAAGACCTGCGCGCCACCGTGATGCCGTCGACGGAGGACGCTGTCATCGCGGCGACCGCCGAGCTGGTGGCCAAGCATCTGGCGCGTGCCGGTGTCCTGCGTCTGGTCGAATCCCCGGATTCTGCCAATGTGCTGATCCGCGGCGAAGCTCACGATCTGGAGGATGGTCTGCGCCAGGTCTGGGTGTCGGTGCGCCCGGCCTCACCGGATGAAGCGCTGCCGAGCATCGCTGCGGCCGCCTATGTCGGTGGGGACGCGGTGCCGGCT
>JBATKC010000283.1:0-3822 GCA_049669065.1 Gammaproteobacteria bacterium | reverse complement strand
GACCGGCACCGTGACCTTTTTCCGCGGACGCTACCTGCATCTGGATCTGAATCTGAACCTGGGCGACGGCGCCGGTCGCGAGCTACGCGAGCGCCGGCGGGTGCGGATCGGCGAACGCCATTACTTTGACGCGCCCAATATCGGCGTGATCGCAACGGTCACGCGGATCGATACTGCCGAGCCTCAGGAGCTGGCCGGCGCTGGTGACTAGCGGCTAGACCTCGGCCGCGGCGACGATCGCCCGGTCGCCGCCGTCGATCACCGCCTGTTCCAGCGATTGTTCCAGACCCGCGATCAGTTCACCAAGCGACATCGACCCGTCGGGCGTCACGCTGACCGCAGCGCCGCTGACCGTGATAAAGCGGCTGATCGGCGAATGAGGATGGTGGATACACAGCGCTTTGACGCGCTCGCACACCCCGGCCGCAAACTCATCTATCGGTCCGCCGTCCGCGCGACTGGAAAAACAGGCGATGCGCCAGTCGTCAAAACGGGCGCAGACGTCGCTGCTGCGCCGGAACGCTCCGCGGATGCCGCGCGCTACCTGACGCAGACAGGCATCCGTAGCCCTGCGTCCGAACGTGTCCAGATAGGGTTCGACGTGGTCGATAGCGTATAGGAACAGATCCATCGAACGTGACTCGCGCAGGCACAGGCTCCACTCTCGCTCCAGCGCTTCGTCGAAAAAGGTACGACTGCGCAAACCGGTGAGGCGGTCATCGGGCGCACTGGCGCGGGCCTCGGCAAGCGCGCGCTGGCGGTTGCGCAATTTGTCTTTGAGATCGTGCAGCGCGCCCACATCGGTGGCAGTTCCAATCCACCAGTGGACCCGGCCCTTCTCCTCGAACGGCTGTAGCCGCAGCTGGTTCCAGAACAGGGCGCCGTCTTTGCGATAGTTACGCAGCAGCACCTCGCAGCCGCGGCCCTCCGCGATCGCTTCGCGCATCTCCGACACGGCGCGCTGGCGCCGGTCATCGCCCTGCAAGAACCGGCAATTGCGGCCCAGTAACTCCGCGGCGGTATAGCCGGTCATCTGCTCGAAAGCGTGGTTGACGTAGACGATCGGCATGTCCGTGGCACGCGCGTCCGCCACGATCACCCCGTCACGGGTGCCTTGCAATGCGGCCTCGAGCAGCGTGTTCTTCAGTCGCCGGGTCACTCGCGTCTCCGCTCTCAGAGATTCTTCATCAGCCGTTCAAGGACCGCGCGCACGCGGCCCATGCCCAGGTCCATAAAACGTTCAATCTCCGCATGGATCCCGTCGCCGCCGTCGCCGCGTCCCGCCGCCATATTGACGACAACGCAACAGCTGGCGTACTCCAGACCCATCTCCCGAGCCAGCGCAGCCTCGGGCATACCTGTCATACCTACCACGTCACAGCCATCCCTTTCCATGCGGTCGATCTCAGATCTGGATTCCAGCCGCGGACCCTGGGTCGCGCCATAGGTCCCCCCGTCATGCAGCGAGACCCCGGCGGCGGTCGCTGCCAGCCGCAGCATACCCCGCAGCTCTGATGAATACGGCTCGGTGAAGTCCACGTGCAACACCGAGCCGGAGGCGCCGTCGTGAAAGGTGTGCGCGCGGCCCCAGGTGTAATCGACGATCTGATCCGGCAGCAGCAACTCCCCCAGGGTCAGACCGGCGCGGATCGCACCGACCGTGTTGATCGCGATAATCCGGTGGATGCCGAGCGAATGCAGCGCCCAGATGTTGGCGCGGTAATTGACTTCGTGCGGAGCCAGGGTGTGACCGCTGCCGTGGCGCGCAAGAAAGTAACCCTCACCGCCGCCGAGACTGCCGTGTATGACCGGCGCCGACGGCGGCCCGAACGGCGTCGGGATCACCTGTCGGCCAAGCACCTTCATCTGACGCAACCGGTCCATACCGCTGCCACCGATGACGCCGATCAGCGCTGCGCTCATGTCGGATCCTCGGCCGTCTTCGCCAGCGCGAAGATGCCCTTCAATTCACGGAAATGCTCGTGATAATCCATGCCACAGCCAAACACATATCGGTCCGGTACTTCCAGACCGATGATATCGGCCTCAGCGCCGCTGACGCGGCGATCGTGCCGCTTGCGCACCAGCGCCGCGGTCACGACGCGCCGTGCCTGCTGCGCGCGACAATAGGCGGCGATTTCCATCATGGTAATGCCCTCGTCGAGTATGTCGTCGACGATCAACACCGTCCGGTCGAGCAGCGGCAGCCGCGGCCGCGACAGCCAGTTGAGCTGTCCGCCGCGCGTGCCGCCGGCGTAGCGAGTCGCGTGTACGTAATCGAGCTGGTGGGGGAAGTCCAGCCGGCCACTCAGCCAGACGGCCGGGATCATGCCGCCAGTCATCACCGCCAGCAGGATCGGGTCGCTCCCCGCCAGGCGCTCGGTGATGACCGCTGCCATCTGCTCCAGCGCCTGCTCGACCGCGATCGGCTCATGGATGATCTCGGCCTCGCGCCGGACCCGGTCCAGCTGTCCGGTAGTGACGGCAGATGGCCCGCCCCCCATACGCACCCTAGCCGTCCAGGACCAGATCGGGACGCTCCATCAGGTGCGCCACCACGCGGCAAGCGTCGCGCCATCGTGCCGAGGCGCACAGGCTGTCGCGGGAAGTCTTGCCGCGGCCATGGAGGTGCGCGAGACGTACCTGGCTGGCAGGTTCCGAGAAATCCTCCAGCGCCCCGACCAGCTTCGCCGCAGCGCCCCGATCGTTGCAGACCAGCACCATGTCGCAGCCTGCTGCCAGAGCAAGCTCCGCACGCGCGACGATGTCGCCGATGACCGTGGCCGCCTGCATGCTCAGATCGTCGGAGAAGATGACGCCATGAAAACGCATCCGGCCGCGGAGCTCTTGCCGCAGCCACCAGCGCGAAAAGCTGGCCGGCGCCGAGTCCACTTCCGCGTAGACGACGTGGGCCGTCATCACCGCCTCGAGGCCCGCGCCGATCAGACGCTCATAGGGCAACATGTCGTCGGCGATATCCACATAAGGCCGATGATCCACAGGCAGCGCCTCGTGGGAGTCCGCCACCACCGCGCCATGACCGGGGAAGTGCTTGCCGGTGGCCATCATGCCCGCCTCGCGCATACCCCGTATGAAGCGGCCGGCCAACTCCGCCACCACCTCCGGTGAACGATGGAAGGCGCGATTGCCGATCACCGAACTGATCCCGTAGTCCAGATCGAGGACCGGTGCGAAACTCAGGTCCACGCCGAGCGCCCGCAGCTCGGCCGCCATCAGCCAGCCCGCAGCCTCGGCGCTATCCCGGGCCGCGGCCGGATCCAGATCATAGTGACGACCGATCAGGTGCGCCGGCGGCAGCGCCATAAGCGCTTCACGGAAACGCTGTACGCGGCCCCCCTCCTGGTCTACCGCCACCAGCAGTCGCGGTCTGCGCAGCTCATGGATTTCCGCCGTCAGCCGGGTCAGCTGATCAGGCGACTCGTAGTTGCGCGCAAACAGAATGACTCCTCCGACCGCCGGATGGCGCAACAGCTCCCGGTCCTCGGCATCGAGTTCGAGACCGGCCACATCCAGCATCACCGGGCCCAGCGTCATGCGTCCTCCTCGATATCAACCAATGTGCCCACCGGCACGCGCTCGAACAGTTCGATCACGTCCGCGTTGCGCATCCGCACGCAGCCGTGCGACGCCATCACACCCATCGGCTCGCTGTCCGGCGTGCCGTGGATATAAATATAGCGGCGCATGCTGTCCACTGCGCCAAGACGGTTGCGACCCACGTCGCGCCCGCTCAGCCAGAGGATGCGACTCAGGATCCAGTCACGTTGCGGATACCGCTCGGCGAGCGCCCTGGTCCAGATC
>JBATKC010000282.1:0-7183 GCA_049669065.1 Gammaproteobacteria bacterium | reverse complement strand
CGTATCGAACAGCGCCGCATCTTCACCGGGCGCACCGCAGGCCGCCATCCAGTTCGCGGACAGGCGCACATCGGACAAACGCGGGATCGACGCCGCGGCGATATTGGTCACCGCCTCACCGATCGCCATACGGCCGGACGCGGGCGCATCCAGCGCCGCCAGCGGCGTGCGTTCGCCCATCGCCATCGCTTCGCCGGTCAGCGCCTCGAAGCCCGACGTTGTAACCGCCACATCGCTGACCGGTACCTGCCACGGTCCGACCATCTGATCCCGGCTGCACAGGCCGCCCACCGAACGGTCGCCGATCGTGATCAAAAAGGTCTTGTCGGCCACCGCCGGCAAGCGCAACACGCGATACGCTGATTCGCGGACATCAGTCACCTGCGGCAGCGTGTCGCCGCGGCGCGCGATGCGTTCGACCTCACGCGTCATCCGTGGCGGCTTGCCGAGCAGGACCTCGATCGGCATATCGACCGGATGGTTTTTGAAATGGCGGTCGTGAACCGTCAGCTGCGGTTGGGTCGTGGTCTCGCCGACGACGGCTACCGGGCAGCGCTCGCGCTCGCACAGTGCAAGAAACTCCGCGAGACGTTCAGGGCTGACGGCCAGCACATAGCGCTCCTGAGCTTCGTTACACCAGATCGCCATCGGCGACATGCCCGGCTCATCGTTCGGGATCGTACGCAGCTCGATACGGCCGCCAAGGTGACTGTGATCAATCACCTCAGGCAGAGCATTGGACAGCCCGCCGGCACCGACGTCGTGGATCAGCACCAGCGGGTTGTCCTCGCCCATGGCCCAGCAGGCGTCGATGACCTCCTGAGCCCGGCGCTGCATCTCGGGATTACCGCGCTGCACCGAAGCAAAATCCAGATCCTCAGCGCTCTGGCCCTGGGCCATAGAGGACGCAGCGCCGCCGCCGAGACCGATCAACATCGCCGGCCCTCCGAGCACGACCAGATGCGCGCCAGCGGGTACCTCACCCTTCTCCACGTCGCCTGCGCGCACGTTGCCGAGACCGCCGGCGATCATGATCGGTTTGTGATAACCGCGCAGGACGCCATCGACTTCCTGTTCGAATGTGCGGAAGTATCCGGCCAGATTCGGGCGGCCGAATTCATTGTTGAATGAAGCGCCGCCGATCGGACCCTCCAGCATGATGTCCAGGGCTGAAACGACCCGCTCCGGTTTTCCGTTGTCCTGCTCCCAGGGCTGCTCAAACCCCGGGATACGCAGATGCGACACGGAGAAACCGGTCAACCCGGCCTTCGGCTTGGCACCAGTCCCGGTCGCGCCTTCATCGCGTATCTCACCGCCGGAGCCGGTCGCAGCGCCGGGGAACGGCGATATCGCCGTGGGGTGATTATGCGTCTCCACCTTCAACAGGATGTGAACGTCTTCGTGCCGATAATCATAGCGTCGCGTGTGCGGATCAGGGAAGAAGCGGCCCGCTTTCCAGCCTTCGATCACCGCCGCGTTGTCCGTGTAGGCAGACAACACACCGTGCGGTGACTGCGCGTGGGTATTACGGATCATCCCGAACAGGGTCCGGGTCTGAGTCTCGCCGCCGATGATCCAGTCAGCGTTGAAGATCTTGTGCCGGCAATGCTCTGAATTGGCCTGGGCGAACATCATCAGCTCGGCATCGGTCGGGTTGCGGCCGATCGAGGTGAAATAGTCGACCAGATAGACGATCTCATCGTCCGACAAGGCCAGCCCCAAGGCTCGATTGGCCACCTCCAGCGCGCCACTGCCACCGGCGATCACATCGACCTGCGTCAACTCGTCGGGCTGGTGATGCTCGAACAATCGAGCGGCGTCGTCGGCCTCGAACACGACCGACTCGGTCATCCGGTCGTGCAGCAGCGCCACCACAGGGGCCAACTGATCCTGTATCCGCTCGGGCTCGCCGGCGAGCGTATAGCTGACGCCTCGCTCGATCCGGTTCACCGCGGCCAGTCCACAATTGTGGGCGATGTCCGTCGCTTTGCTCGACCAGGGCGAGATGGTGCCGAATCGCGGCAGCACGATGATTTCCAGCCCGTCCAGCATCTCCTGCTCGCGCACCGGACCATAGGCAAGCAGCTGCTCCAACACCTCGCGTTCGTTGCCTTGCAACGGCCGCGCCAGCTCTGCCAGATGGACAAAACGGGCCGCCACAGAGGAAATCCGCGGACAGACGCCACGCAAGACGTCGAGACGCTTGGCCAGTCGGAAACGGGATAACGCCGGTGCGCCGGGTAGGATCAGCATGAGCGCGGGGTCTTCACGGGGAGGAATGAAGGTCGAATGATACCGGAGCGACCTCGCCCGCTCCACCGGCCTGGCGCCGAGACTGACCCGTGCGGGTCAACCCAACGAGCGCCAGCCCAGACCCTGCTGCTGGCACACCGTTTCTATCTCCTCACCGTCGCTCCCGGCGGCGGCCGCCAGCGACGCACGGGCCAGGTCCGCGGTGTTGTTGGTCTCGCTGATATGGACCGCGATCAGATGGCGCAGTCCGCCTGCCAGACCGGACACCAGGTCTGCCGCCTGAGCATTGTTCAGATGGCCGAGATCACCGCCGACGCGACGCTTGAGTGACGCCGGATACGGTCCGCGCATCAACATATCGAGATCGTGATTGCATTCGACGATCAAGGCGTCTACGCGGGCCAGGCAGGCGCTGATATGCGGCGTTATATGGCCGGTGTCGGTGAGGATGCCCAGACTACGAGCGCCGTCGCTAAAACAGAACTGGCAAGGTTCGCGGGCATCATGCGGGACCGGCATCGGATTGACCTGGATGCCATCGATGGCGAACGGCTCGTGGCAGTTGAACAGATGCAGTTCCGGCAGGTCCTTGTCGGGTGCAGCCGCCCAGGTACCCGGTGTCATCCAGACCGGGATCTTGTGCCGCCGCGCGAAACGCGCGACGCCGCCGATGTGGTCACCATGCTCATGGGTCACCAGGATGGCATTCACATCCCCCGGTGTGCGCTCGAGACGCTGGAGCCGGACTTCGGCCTCGGCGGCGGAGAACCCGCAGTCAACCATCAGGCAGGTGCCGTCAGCCTCCACCAGGGCGGAATTGCCCTTGCTGCCACTGCCCAGATAGGAAAATCGCAGGGCAGTGTTGATCGGGGCCGCTGAAGACATGCAGCGTCAGGTCTTGCTGTTGTCGCCGCTGCCGGGCGCGAACATCGGCATCGGGAACGGGGTCACGTTGCCGCCTTCGACGGGGGATATCTTGCTCACCCCCTGTTTCTCCACCTGGTCGATCCGCAATATCGAGTGCATCGGGATATAGGTGCGCTTGACGCCGGCGAATTCGGTCTTGATCCGCTCTTCGCTGGGATCGACCACAACCGAGCTGCGTTCGCCGAACACCAGTTCCTCGACCTCGACGAATCCGAACAACTCACCGTGGCTGACCTGGCGCGCGTAAATCTCGTAGATCTTGCCCTGATTGGCAAACACGATCTTGTAGATATGACTTTTTGCGTTCATGGATCTGCTGTGGCTGAGGATACTGGCGGCAAGAATACCATCAAGCCGCAACCTCTGCGGGTGTCAGGCCCGGCTCGCGCGCGGCGGCACCCTGTCGGCGCAGCGACTATTGTAGCCGCGCGCCTTATCCATTACTTTGAGCTTCGGATCCGCCGATTCGTGCCGCCCGGGTTGCCGCGTATGCCACTGACTCTGAAGATCACCTCGGCACAAAAGGACGTGCTCGGCCCAGACCGGCTCAAGGTCTTCAGCGTGCATGGCGGGTCGATCGGCCGCGCCAGTGACAACGAGTGGGTCCTGCCGGACCCCGACATCTATCTCTCCAGCCACCATGCGCACATCGATTATCGGGACGGCGCCTATTATCTGACTGACACCAGCACCAACGGGGTGTTCGTCAATGACGCCGATCTCCCGGTCGGCAAAGGGGCGCCGATACGACTCTACGATGGCGATCGGCTGCGCATGGGCACCTCTGAATTTGCCGTCAGCATCGTCAACGTCAGCCGCGACGGCACCAACGATACCGGCATATTTGTCGCCGATGATGGCGATACGGTGGTCGACCCGGAGACCAACCCGGCGCCGGACCCGGGCGCAAGACAGCTCCTCGACGACCCGATCGACATCGCCGCAGCGGACAGCGGCCGGCCCGGGTTCGAGATGGTCCCGACCGCCGGAGACGAGGTGGTGCCGACGCCTGGGCCGGCCCACGATGCGGCCCTGCACCCGGCCATGACAGGCTCGCTGGCGGACGGCAGTGACGCAGTCACCGTCCTGTGCCGCGCCATCGGCATCGATCGCGACCGCATCGACCCAGGGCAGGAACAGCAATTTGTCTCCATCGTCGGTCACATGGTGCGCGCAGCCACCGCGGGCCTGCAGCGCGTGCTCAAGTCCCGCACCACGATCAAGCGCGAATTGAAGCTGTCGCAGACGACTCAACAACCGAGAGAGAACAATCCGCTGAAGTTCTCTGCGGACGTGGATGAAGCGCTGGACAAGATGTTCTTTTACTCCGGCATCCATCATCTGCCGCCGCTCGACGCCGTGGAGGGCGCGATGCTGGACATCCGCGCACACCAGCACGCAACCGTCACCGCCATGCGCGCGGCCTTCGATGACCTGCTCGGGCGCTTTGATCCGGAACAGCTGCAGCAGAAATTCGATCGCGGATTGCGCCCCGGCGCCCTGCTTGGCATGAGCAATGAAGCCAAATACTGGGATCTGTTCCGTGAATTCTATGCCTCGGTCCAGAAGAACTCAGAGAAGAGTTTCGAAGAGACGGTGGGCCAGGTATTCGCCGAAGCCTATGAAGCCGAAGTCAGGCGGCTATCGGGCAAGGCGTCAGCGCCGGATGCAGAACAGGACTGAGCCGGCGGCCGCGGCCCGCTGCGGCGAGGCTCAACTGTCACGAAGATAAGCCAGCTCATCGACGACGAACTGCCGCGGCTCGATTCCCAGCAGGCTGAACACCGCGCTGGAATCGCCAGTGTTGCCCTGAACCAGCATGGTCAGCTGATCGCGGGTGACCGGAAAGAACTCGAACCGGTCGAGCAGAGCTGCCAGCATCCGGATCGGCGCCACCGGGGCAGGCAGGATCAGCTTGCGCCGCCCGCAGGCGGCGGCGATCCGCCGGATAATCTCCGGCCAGGACAGCGCCTCAGGACCGCACAGCGGATAACAAGCGCCGACCGTTTCCGCCATCTCCAGGGACCTGACGAAAGCCGCCGCGACATCTTCCACATGCACCGGAGACATGGCGAAACCCCCACGCGCGGGCGACCAGCCGGTAAAGAAGTTGGGCGCCGGGATCGGCGGCCGGATCATATCCTTGCCCAGTTGTGTACAGAACTCCATGCGGCCGCGTGGATCACCGAACACCACCGAAGGCCGGAATACAGTACCCGCCAACCCGCTCTTCGACAGATGCTGCTCAGCAAGAAATTTGGTCTCCTGATAAGTCGTGCCGCGCGCCTCTACGCCGTTGGCACTCATCAACACAAACCGGTTTGTGCCAGTGCGCACGGCGGCGTCGATCGCGGTCCGCGCGCCCTCGAACTGTAGCGCCTGGAAGGTGACACCGCGTGACGGATACTCGCGCAGGATGCCGATGTTGTAGATCGCCGCATCGCATCCGCTCAGCGCTTCCTCCACCGCAGACGGATCATCGATCTGGCCATTTACGATGCGGCAGGCATCTGCGCGCCGGACCCTATTTTCGCTGCCAGACCGGACCAGCAGGCTGGGTCGGTGGCCGGCCGCGACGAGCGCATCGACCAGGTAACTGCCGACGAAACCGGTACCACCGAAGAGCGCGACCTGCATCTCAGCTCGCCTCTTCGCCGTGACCACGCGGCATGGCGCAAGTGCCATCCTGGCAGCGGCGCAGATACCGATCCCGATGAGTGACGCGATAAAAGCGGTCTGCGAGCGCCATGATCCAGGGCGGTGACAAGATCCAGGCCAGCCAGCGATACCCCGGCAGCTCGGACCAGAGCGCAGCGAAACCCGGCACCCCCACGGCCAGACTGCCGTCGCGTCGCCGCACGTGCAGGACATCCATGGCTTCGGCGAAGCTCACCCCTTCTGCTTCCAGCGCATCGGGGTGATCCATCAGATCCACCCATTCGATGCGGCGCGCCCAGTCAAGGCGGCGCCAGTGGACTACGCCACGCATGCACACGGGACAACCGCCGTCGTAGTACATCGTGGTTCTCATCGTCGATCCGCTCATGCGCACTCTGCTCCCGATCGGCTGTTGACGCGGCGCGGCTTGCTGCCGGTGGCGCTGCTCATCTATGTTAGCTGTCTGAGCATCGATTGACACGTCGGCTTTCCGTATCGAGACATACCCCCCCATATGAGTGATCTGTCCGGCACTTTTGGCGACAAACAGGTCAGCCCGGAGCAACGCGAGCGGCTGATCCGCAGCGTGTTCCGGCGCGTGGCGCCCCGCTATGACCTGATGAACGATCTGATGAGTTTCGGCATCCACCGCTGGTGGAAGCGCAGACTCGCATGGGCCGTCGATCCGCGACCCGGCCAGGTGATCGTCGATCTGGCAGGTGGCACTGGCGATGTGGCCGACCGTGTCGCCGCTGCCGACCGGGAAGTCATCGTCTGCGACCCGAGCCTGGAGATGATGAACGCCGGCCGCAGCCGCGTGTCGCCGGATATCGACTGGCTGTCGGGCGTGGGAGAATCGATCCCGGTGCGCAGTGACAGCGTGGATACGCTGACCATCGCGTTCGGCATCCGCAATGTCACGAGCATCGATACCGCGCTGGCTGAAATCCACCGGGTGCTGCGTCCCGGCGGGCGCTTTCTGTGTCTGGAGTTCTCAAAACCCTGGACGCCGATCCGGCCGCTCTACGAGTTCTTCTCACGCACGTTGATACCGCGGCTCGGCGCCTGGGTGTCGGGCAATACCGACGCCTATGAATATCTGATCGAATCCATCCGGCGCTTCCCCGATCAGGAGGAGATGAAGTCCCTGATCGGGTCCGCGGGGTTCCGCGATGTCTCCTACAAGAACTTCAGCTTCGGCATCGCCTGTCTGCACATTGGCGTCAAAGCCTTGCGTGAGTAGCGCCTCTCAAAGCCTTATCGCATGGCTGGCCGGCGCTGCCAGCGAGCGTCCGGAGGCTCCGGCGCTGATCGATGAAACCGGGGTCCTGAAAAACGGCCAGCT
>JBATKC010000281.1:0-11266 GCA_049669065.1 Gammaproteobacteria bacterium | reverse complement strand
GCGGCGATCAGGATGTGCTGGCGCTGGCCATCAACGAGATGGCGGATCGTCGCAGCAAGGCCGACGCGGAATTGCGCGAAAACGAAGCCCGGTTCCGCTCGCTCTATGAGCAGACCTCGGAGCCGTTTCTGATCATCGATGAAAGCGGCATCGTCGATTGCAATGCGGCCGCGGTGGCGCTTTTCGGGTTTGACGAGAAACAGGCGCTTGTCGGGAGAATCCCCTACGCGCCGCCGATCTCGCCGGAGTTTCAGGCTTCCGGGGTATCTTCGCAGCAGGCGGGCGCGCAACATATTGCCGAGGCCTACAGCAGTGGCCATGCCTTGTTCGAATGGCAGCATCTGCGTCCCGACGGCAGCACGTTCACCGCGGAGGTCAGTCTTAGCCCGATGCCGCTGCTTGGCGAGAAGATGGTGTTCACGGTCATCCGCGACCTCACCGAGCGCAAGCGGATAGAGCAGGAGCTTGACCAGGCCCGGGCGGAAGCGGAGTCGGCGAATCGCGCCAAGAGCGCATTCCTGGCCAATATGAGCCATGAGTTGCGGACACCTATGAACGCGATTATCGGCTACAGCGAGATCCTGCAGGAGGATCTGGAGGACGCCGGCCAGGAGGACATGCTGCCTGACGTCAAGCGTATCCATCAGGCGGGTCGGCACCTGCTGTCCCTGATCAACGACATCCTCGATCTGTCGAAGGTCGAAGCCGGCCACATGGATCTGTATCTGGAGCGTTTTGATCTCGCGGAGATGATCGACGATGTCGTGGCGACGGCCGCGCCGCTGGTCAAGGACAAGAACAACCGACTGGTCACCGACCTGCGAGCTGATCTTGGCGCGATGCGCGCCGATCTGACCAAAGTGCGACAGACGCTGTTCAATCTGATCAGCAACGCTGCCAAGTTCACCCGGGACGGCACGATTACGCTGGCGGTGGCCCGGAACACGACCGGGGATGGCGACTGGATCGAGATGAGCGTCGCGGATACCGGGATCGGTATCCCCGAAGACAAGCTGGAACACATCTTCGAAGAATTTAGTCAGGCGGATGCATCGACCACCCGGGAATTCGGCGGCACCGGTCTCGGCCTCGCGATCACTCGCCGCTTTGTGCAGATGATGGGCGGCGATATCAGCGTAGAGAGTCAGCCAGGTCAGGGCGCAACATTCAGCGTCCGTCTGCCGGCCAAAGTCAACGCGCTGGAGGCGGCGCGTGGGGCAGCTGGGGAGCCCGCAGCAGCGCCGGAAGGTCCCGAGCCGACGGCGGCCGCGCAGGTGTTGGAGCAAGCAGCAGAGGGTGGCCTGGTGCTGGTGATCGAGGACGATGCCGAGTCCCGGGAACTGCTGTGCAGGACCTTGCGCAAGGACAGATTCCGCGTGGCCACCGCCGCCAACGGTGAGGAAGGCCTGCGTCTGGCGGCTGAACTCAAACCGGACGCCATCACCCTCGACGTGATGATGCCCGGTCGCGACGGCTGGAGCGTCCTGCGTCAGCTAAAGGCGGATCCGGAACTCGCCGGTATTCCGGTGGTGATGGTGACCATGGTCAGCGACAGAAAGCTCGGCTATGCGCTGGGTGCCGATGAGTTCCTGACCAAGCCCATCGATCGTGACGCATTAAGCAAAGTCCTGAGCCATCTGGCGCCAACCGAGCAGGCGCCGATACTTTTGGTCGACGACGAAGCCGAAGCCCGTCAGATGATGACGCGGCAGCTTAAAGCGCTGCAGAGGGACGTGGTAGAAGCCGCCGATGGCGAGGAAGCGCTGCAGCGCGCGACCGAGCGCACCCCGGCGCTGGTCCTGCTCGACCTGATGATGCCGGTGATGGATGGCTTCGAATTCCTCGAGCACTTCCGGGCGATAGATGAATTTGCTGACATACCCGTGGTGGTGGTCACCGCAAAAGACCTCAGTGATGCGGAGATGCGCAGCTTGCGTAGCAAGGCGGAGCAGGTGCTGAGCAAGGGCCACTACACGCGCGAGCAACTCGTCGCCCAGGTCCGCGCCGGCATAAGCAAGCGTCAGCAGGACCGTGGCTGAGGCCGGTCCCGGACGGCGGAATGGTTAGCGGCCCCGCAGCGATGGCGTTCTTGGACAGATTCGACGCGGTCCTCGTCGACCTCAATGGCACGCTGGCCGAGGATTTTGATCGCTTCGGGCCGGGCCAGGATTACGTCACGACCTATCGCCGGCTCGGCGGCAGTGCTCTGGCGCCCCGGTCTCTGACCGGGCTTATCGACTCGCTGATGACGCGAATACTGCGTCGCTACGAAGATGGCCCGCCGGACCCGTTTCCGAGTCTGGCGGAATGCCTTGCGGAGCTGGTTGAGTTGCCGGCTGCCGAGACGGAACGGATCGACGCGTTGGTTGCGGAGCATGAGCGGGGCACGATCCCCCAGGCCCGTGTCGACCTCGTCGAGACGCTCGGGCGCAGTCACCGCTTGGGTCTGGTGAGCGATCTGTGGGCGTCGTCGGGTTGTTATCGGCGCTACCTGGATCAGCTGGGCCTGAGCCCGATGTTCGGATCCATAGTGATCTCCAGCGAGCATGGCGCCGTCAAGCCGGGTCCGCGACTGTTCCGGACCGCGCTCAGTGAGCTGGGGGTTGCGCCCGAACGCGCGGTATTTGTCGGCGATCACGAAAGCCGTGACATCCTCGGCGCCGCGGCATGCGGGATGTCCACGGTATGGATCGATGCCGAGGGTCGCGGGCCGACACTGGCCCGCCCGGATCGTGTGGTGGTCTCGCTGGAGGCGTTGCCGGATCTGGTCTAGGCGGCTTGTGCCCGCAGCTGCCGCAGGCGATCAGCGACGAGAATGCGTACTCGTTCCAACGATTCCCCGTCGGCCAGGATACAGGGGGGATGGCGGCGCAGCAGCGGCCAGCGCTCGCCACGCAAAACGCGTTTCAGATAGAAGATGTTCTTGTCCAGGGAAACCATATACGGATTACGGCCGTCGAAGACCGCCTTCATGCAGCGGTGTACGCCGCCGAAATCGTGGTCGAGACGACGCGTGCATTGGGTCTCGTAGAAATCCAGCGTATTGCGCAGCAGATCCAGACCGGAACGATAACGGGTAACCAGCTGCCCCTGGGGATCCAGATACATCGCGATACCGCCCAGCACGAACTCGGGGAACAGGCGGTCGCGGCACTTTTCCAGATAACAGCGATCGGCCATCTGCGCCATCAGGTCTGCGGTGCCGAGCAGATGGCCGAGTGTCCGATCCTTGCGGTTGGCGATATGGATTTGGGAAAAATCCACCTCGTAGCCGGTGAAATGGACGATCTGGCGGGCCACCGGCGACGCGGCGCTGAGACCGTTTTCGGCCAGATAACGTTCGAGGAAAAACGCGCTGCGTGTCACATGGCTGCGGGTGAATTCCGCGCCATGGAGATGCCCCTCGTCTGCGGCATGCCGTATATAGCCGGAATCGTGCAGCAGCGAAGTAATGATCCCGATCATCGCGCGGCCGGCGCCGAGTTGTTCGCCGCGCGAGTGGGTCTGCTCGTAACCCTTGATCAGACGCGCCATGGCCAGGGTCATATCCAGCGTGTGCTGGATATCGTGGTAGACCGTGTCGCAGCCCAGATACCCTGGCGTCCGACCCCGGAACAGATCGTCGAAATCACGGAACGCCTTGCGCAGCGGATTCCACTGCCCGTTCGGATAGAGATCGACGAAGATGTCGTGGACGGCTTCGCTGACGGCGCGCCAGGAGGAGACCTGGACGGTATTTGTGATGTCGTGGTCGCTGCGCCGAGCGCGGAGGGAAACGACTCGGGCCTCACCGGCTTCGTCTTCCATAATGGGTAAAGTCTAAATGAGTCGCCGGGGGGTCGCCATGACGGCTCGACGAATCTGTGACTGGAGTCACATGATCAGACGCTCAGACCTGAAAATCAGCAGTCACTGGCGCGTGGTCGGATGGTCGATCCCAGTCCCGCGGCTCCTTGTCGACGGCCGCGGCCGTGCATTGCTCAGCCATGCGCGCACTGGCCAGGATCAGGTCGATGCGCAGACCGCGATTGCGGGGAAAGGCTGCGGCCCGGTAGTCCCACCAGCTAAAGCTGTCGTCCTCTTGAGGAAACAGGCGGAAGCAGTCCTGCAGGCCAAGCGCCATGATCGCGCGCAGCGCCTCGCGCTCAGCGTCGCTGACCAGCACCTGGCCCTCCCATGCCACCGGATCATGCACGTCGCGATCCTCGGGTGCGATGTTGAAATCGCCCATGACCAGCATCTTGGGTGAGTTGGCCAGCTCGTTGGCAAGGAAGTTCTTTACCGCGGTCAGCCAGCGGAGCTTGTATTCATATTTCTCGGAACCGACCGCCTGGCCGTTGGGCACATAGAAATTTAGCACGCGAATATCGCCGATGGTCGCGCCGACGATGCGGCGCTGGGGATCATCTTCGAGACCGGGGATATCCGTGACCACATCGGCCGGCTCCAGCCGTGACAGCAAGGCCACACCGTTGTATGTCCTCTGACCGTTAAACAGTAAGCGATAACCCGCGGTCTCGAGTTCGTCGCGGGGGAAATCCGGATTCTGCAGCTTGGTCTCCTGCAGGCCAAGTATGTCCGGGCGTTCGTCCTGGAGCCATCGCAGCACCTGGGGCAGGCGTACGCGCAGCGAATTGACGTTCCAGCTGGCTACCTTCATCGAAGATCCCCGGAGGACTCGCCCGCGATGCCCGCATGCCGCAGCAGCGCATCGGGTTGTGGTCTGCGGCCACGGAACGCGACGAAGGTATCCATGGCGTCTACGCTCCCTCCAACCTCCAGTACCGCCTGCAGGAACCGGCGTCCGGTCGCGGGATTCAGCACCCCGGATTCCTCGAACGCGGCGAACGCATCCGCCGACAGCAGCTCCGCCCACTTGTAACTATAGTAGCCGGCCGCGTAGCCGCCGGCGAAGATGTGCGAGAAGCCATTGGCGAATCGATTGGTTTCGGGATAGGGCACGACCGCGACCTGATCCCGGACTTGCTCCAGCGTCTGCGCTATCTCCGCGGCCGTCAAGGCGTGATCTGCGGCATGGATGCGGAAGTCGAACAGCGCGAATTCAAGCTGTCGCACCATCTGCATGCCGGACTGGAAGTTGCGGCTGGCGAGTAGCCGCTGCAGCAGTTCTGCCGGCAGCGGCTCGCCGGTTTGGTGATGGCCGGAGATGGTCGGCAGCACGTCCGCCTGCCAGGCGAAGTTCTCCATAAACTGGCTCGGTAGCTCCACCGCGTCCCAGGCAACGCCGTTGATCCCGGAGACGCTGGGGTAGTCCACCCGGGTCAACAGATGATGCAGCGTGTGGCCGAACTCATGGAACAGGGTCACCACCTCATCATGGGTGAGTAATGCAGGCCGGCCGCCGGTGGCCGGCATAAAGTTGCACACCAAAAACGCGACCGGTCGATCGTACAGGTCGCCCAGCTGCGCCCGGTCCACACAGTCATCCATCCAGGCGCCACCACGCTTGCGCTGGCGCGCGTAGAGGTCGACATAGAACCCCCCTCTGGGCCCGTCCACATCCCGAACTTCGTAGTAGCTCACGTCCTCGTGCCAGGTTTCCATCCCCTCTGCGACGGCGATACGGATACCGAACAGGGTCTCAACCAGCGCGAACATGCCCTGCATGACCCGGTCGACAGGGAAATATGGCCGCAAAGCATCGTCCGAAATGGCGTAGCGTTCCTGACGCAGCCGTTCGGCGTAATACGGCACGTCCCAGGCCTGCAGCGTGCGCCCGGCAAAAGTCTCGATCTCGGCAAAATCCCGCTCTGCTGCCGGGTGGCTGCGTGCGGCCAGATCCTCTAGGAAACTCAATACCTCGCCGGTTTTCTCAGCCATCTTTGTGGCCAGCGAATATTCGGCGAAGCTGGCGTATCCCAGCAGGCGGGATGCTTCATGACGCGCCGCCAGGATCTGCTCCATGATGCGAGTGTTGTCCCAACGGCCGGCATGGGGCCCGATTTCCGAGGCCCGCGTGGTCCACGCCTGGTAAAAGTCTTGCCGCAATGCTTCGTTGTGGGCGTGGCTGAGCACCGCGTGGTAGGTCGGGAAGTCGAGCTCGAGCAGCCAGCCCTTGAGATCCCTGGCCGTTGCCATCGACAGCGCGCGTTCTTTCACATCCGATGGCAGCCCATCCAGCTCGCCGCCATCGGTGATCTGACGCGACCAGGCGTTGGTGGCATCGAGCAGGTTTTCCTCGAACTTCGCCTGCAGCGTGGACAGGTCCTGCATCAGCGCACGGAATCGCGCCTTCTCCGCGGCGGCCAGCGCGACGCCGGAGAGACGGAAATCCCGCAGCCGGTGCTCGATGACCTTGCGCTGCGCCGGGTCGAGCCCGGCATCGGCGTGGGCGACAGATCGATAGGCCCGGAACAGATCCTCGTTTTGACCCAGCTCGGTGCTGTAGTCGCTGAGTTTGGGCAGACAGCGGTTGTAGGCATCGCGCAGCGGTTCGGAGTTGACCACTGCGTTCATGTGGCCGATCGGTGCCCATACCCGGCCGAGACGGTGACCCATACGTTCCAGTGGCTCGACGACGCTGGTCCAGCTTGCCTCCGACCCGTGCAGCAGCGACTGCAGCGCCGCGCGATTTTCGGCCAATACCTGATCCACGGCCGGTTCGACGTGTTCCGGGCGTATGGCGCTGAAACGGGGCAGATCTGAAAGATCGAGCAATGGGTTATTCATATTTATGTCAGGCATGCTGGTAAACAATGGCAGGCAATGATATCAGGGCCGGTTGCTATCTTTCGCCTGTCCTACAGTAAACTCTGCGGTCCATATCCGAAGCCCATCGGGAGCTCTCAATGGAGACGGCATTTGACCTGATCGTGATCGGCGGCGGCAGCGGCGGCCTCGCCGCCGCCCAGCGCGCAACCGAGTATGGCGCGAGCGTGGCCCTGATCGAATCCGGGCGTCTCGGTGGCACCTGCGTCAATGTCGGTTGCGTGCCAAAAAAAGTCATGTGGAACGCCGCATCCATCGCCCATGTGATTGAAGAGGCGGCCGGCTATGGTTTTTCGGTCAGCAAACAGGGTCATGACTGGCATGGATTAAAGCTCAGGCGCGACGCATATGTGGCGCGGCTGAACGGCATCTATGCGCGCAACCTGGAGCAAAAGAACATCACCACGTTCGCCGATCGCGCGCGGTTTCTTGGCCCGCACAAGGTGGGTATATCCGGCCACACGCTAACCAGCCCGCACGTGGTCATCGCCACCGGTGGCTACCCTATCGTGCCGGATGTGTCCGGGGCGGATCTGGGGATTACCTCGGACGGGTTTTTTGAACTCGAGCAGCGGCCAGAGCGGGTGCTGATCGCCGGCAGCGGCTATGTCTCAGTGGAATTGGCCGGGGTATTCAGATCCCTTGGCAGCGAGGTCACGGTGCTCACGCGCAAGGACGGCGTGTTGCGCAGCTTCGATCCGATGTTGCGCGAAAGCCTGATGGACGCGATGGCGAGAGACGGTATCGAGGTGGTGACCCGGGCGGTGCCGCTGGTTGTTTCGGGCAACGCCGGCCAGATCGATCTCGAGACCGAGGATGGCCGCCATTTCAGCGGCTATGACTGTCTGCTCTGGGCGGTGGGGCGCAATCCCGCCAGTGCGGATCTGGCGCTGGCCAACGCCGGGGTGAGGATGGACGCGGCCGGGTTCGTGCCGACGGACGAATATCAAAACACCAATGTGGACGGCATTTATGCGCTGGGCGATGTCACCGGTCGCGAGGCGCTGACGCCGGTGGCGATCGCCGCGGGCCGGAGGCTGGCGGACCGGGTGTTCGGCGGCATGACAGACCGTCATCTGGATTACGCCAACATCCCCACAGTGATCTTCAGCCATCCACCGATCGGCACGATCGGGATGACCGAGCCTGAGGCCCACGCCTGCTATGGCGAGGCGGTCAACACGTATATCTCCCGGTTCGTGCCGCTGTACCAGTCCATGTTCGAGGACAAGAGCCAGACGGCGATGAAACTCATCACTGCCGGCGCCGAGGAGAAGGTCGTCGGCTGTCATGTGATCGGTCCGGGCGCGGATGAGATGATGCAGGGTTTTGCCGTGGCCATCCGCATGGGTGCGCGCAAGCAGGATCTGGATGACACCGTCGCGATCCACCCGACCAGCGCCGAGGAGCTCGTGACCATGAGACAGGTGCAGGGCGGATGAAACTGAGAGCCTTTGGCGATCACCGCCCGGTGGTCGGGCGCGGTGTCTATGTGGATCCGATGGCGGTGGTGATCGGCCAGGTCACACTGGGCGATGATGTCTCGCTGTGGCCGGGTACGGTGGTGCGTGGAGATGTGAACGAGATCCATATCGGCCAGCGCAGCAATATCCAGGACGGCAGCGTGCTGCACGTGACCCATGACGGGCCGTATTCGCCCGGTGGCCTGCCGCTACTGATAGGCGACGATGTCACGGTCGGGCACCAGGTCACGCTGCACGCCTGCGAAATCGGCGACCGCTGTCTGATCGGCATGACCAGCTGCATCATGGATGGAGCGGTGCTGGAGGATGATGTACTTCTGGCCGCCGGCAGTCTGGTTGCGCCCGGCTATCGTCTGAGCGCCGGTTCCCTGTACCGGGGCCGGCCGGCGAAGCGGGTGCGCGATCTGGAACAGGACGAGTACGAAATGCTGCGCTATTCGGCAGCGCATTATGTGCGTCTGAAGAACCGTTATCTTGGCACCAGCTGAGTCGCGGCGCTAAGCCAGTAGTGTCCGTATTTCCGCCAGCACCGGAGCGGTATCCGGACGCACGCCTCGCCACAGCTGGAACGACTCCGCGGCCTGTTCCACCAGCATGCCGGTGCCGTCGGCGATGGCGCAGGCACCATGCGCCGTGGCCCACGCGAGAAACGCCGTGGGCCCGGCCTGATACATCATGTCGTAGCAAAAAGTATCCGCTCCGATAACGGCATCCGGCAGCGGCGGGACGGTCCGGTCGAGGCTGGCCGAGGTGGCGTTGATGATGACATCGAACGCACCGACGATGGCCGCATATCCAAGGCCGACGATCGGGGCTGCGCCGTGGAATTGCTCAGCCAGCGTCACGGCCCTGGACACAGTGCGGTTGGCGATGACGATCTCCGACGGCCCTGCCGCAGCCAGCGGCGCCAGCGCTCCGCGTGCCGCACCGCCGGCGCCCATCAGCAGGATCCGCTGGCCCTCAAGCGCGACACCCAGGTTCATCCGCAGGTCGGCGACCAGACCGGCGCCGTCCGTGTTATCACCCAGCACCGCGCCATCTGCCGACCAGGCCAGCGTGTTGACCGCAGCCGCGAGCCTGGCGCGCTCGGTCAATCGGTCGGCGTAGATGCAGGCATCGACCTTGTAGGGCAGAGTGACATTCAGGCCACGCCCGCCGCGATGTCGGAATGAGTCCACCGTCTCAACAAAATGACCGGGGGCGGCGTCGATCAGCTCGAAGTCAATCTGCTGACCGATCTGTTCGGCGAAGCGACGGTGGATCAGCGGCGAGCGGCTGTGGGCGACCGGATGGCCGACGACGCCGTAGCGCACGGATGAGTCCGCGCTCATCACTCCCGCAGCCAGGCGGCTGCCTGGCTGGCGTAATAGCTGAGGATCCCGTCCGCGCCGGCGCGCTTCATCGATAACAGCGCTTCCAGCACGACGCCGCGTTCGTCCAGCCAGCCGTTAGCCGCGGCAGCCTTGAGCATCGAGTACTCACCGCTGACCTGATAGACGAATGTCGGCACGCCGAGTTCCGATTTCACCCGACGCACGATATCCAGGTAGGGCATGCCCGGTTTGACCATGAACGCATCAGCGCCTTCGGCGATGTCAAGCGCGACTTCGCGGATCGCCTCGTCACTGTTGCCGGGATCCATCTGATAGCTGTATTTGTTGCCGCCGGCCAGATTGGCCGCCGAGCCCACCGCATCCCGGAACGGGCCATAAAAGCTCGATGCGTACTTGGCCGAATAGGCCAGGATCGCAGTATTGACGTGGCCGTGCTGTTCCAGCGTCTCGCGGATACGGCCCACGCGCCCATCCATCATGTCGGACGGGGCGACGATATCGGCGCCTGCCTCGGCATGGGATCTGGCCTGACGCACGAGGGCCTCCACGGTCACATCGTTGAGCACATAGCCGGTGTCATCGATGATGCCGTCCTGCCCATGGGTGGTGAACGGGTCCAGCGCCACATCAGTGATCACGCCCAGCTCCGGCCAGCGGGTTTTCAGTGCCCGCACCGCGCGCTGGGCCAGACCTTCGGGGTTCCAGGCTTCGCGTCCATCTTCGGACTTGGCCTCTGAGAGCGTGACCGGGAACAGAGCGACCGCGGGGATGCCTAAGGCGAGTAAGTCCTCGGCCTGTCTCAGGAGAAGATCGATGCTCAGCCGCTCCACACCCGGCATGGATTCGACCGCTTCGCGGCGATTTTCGCCATCGAGGACGAACACTGGCAAGATCAGATCGTCCGCCGACAGGGACGACTCCCGCACCAATCGACGCGAGAATTCATGACGGCGCAACCTGCGCATGCGAGACGACGGGAACGATCCGATGGCGGCAGAGCCCATCCGGCTTCTCCTGATTTGCTCCGTGGAGCGGCAAATTTTGGCGCGAATTCTTGGTCAGCGCCACCTCCGCGTCTATATTCCGCGTAATAAATTCCCCCCGGGGCCGGTCTAGAACGATGACAGAAGCAAAATCCGAGCTGGAGCTACGGCGGGAGTTCAACGAACTCAGCCTGCGTCTGCGGCCCGATCTGTACCGCTATGCGTTCTGGCTTGGCCGCGACCGGCAACTGGCGGAGGACGTGGTCCAGGAGGCGCTGCTGAGGGGCTGGAAGGCCTTTGGAAAGCTCGAGGATGCGAGCTCGGCCAAGGCCTGGCTGGTCGCCATCGTCCGGCGCGAATTCGCCCGGACCTTCGAGCGGAAACGACTGGAAACGGTAGATTTTAAGGATTTCGAGCAGCAGTTGAGCAGCCCTGAGGACGACCCTCGCCTCGAAGAGATGCGGCATGCGATCTTCGAGCTCGATGACGATTACCGCGAGCCGCTGGCGCTGCAGGTATTGATGGGGCACACGGCCCGCGAGATTGCCCAGCTGATGGAACTGAGCGAGGGCGCAGTCCTGACCCGGCTGCATCGGGCGCGAGCCAGGTTGAGACAGACGCTGGGAATGGCGCAAATGGAAGACGATAACGAGCACTGATGGAACCCTTGGACAAAAATCTGCGAGACGCCAGGACCGGATCCGGTGGTGATGACGCATTCGAATCACTCCTGGAG
>JBATKC010000280.1:0-8019 GCA_049669065.1 Gammaproteobacteria bacterium | reverse complement strand
GTTATGTGGAACGGCTGATGCGAGATCGATCCGTGTCGAATCGGGCGGCTGGACCCAAGGCTCCTCGGACCCGACTGGCCAGCTTGGTTTTACCTTCAATTTTTTCGGCGTAGAGACGGACTCTGTTGTCATTGGCCAGAACGGTCAGGTGAGCTTCAACGGAGCCACGATATCGCCATTCCTCTCCGGCCTTGATGAGCTGAGTTTCACGTGGCAGAACACGGCCGATGCCCCGCCGCCTGAGCCGGGCGACGATCCGGCCTTGCCTCCAGGCATCCAGCAAGGCTTCAGGGTCTGCTGGGGTTGTTTCAGTGGTGGCACTGAATTCCAGCTAGGTCTATTCGACCTAGGCGGTGGACAGTTCGCGATGGAATTCAACTATGTTGGCCTACCGCCGGACCCGGATGCGTTTATCGGCTACGACAGCGGACAGGGCGATACCTTTGACATGCTGGCAGCATTGGGCCTCACTGATCCGGACGACTGGGCTGGCTTTAGCGAAGATGATAATTTTGAGAATGTTTGCTCCGACATTTCGCCGCTCGCCCTTGCCTGCAACAATTTCGACTTTTCCTCGAATTCACCAGATCTGCCGAGCGACTACGACGGCTATTTCCAGAACGACAATCTGGGCGATCCAGTTGTTGGACGATACCTGTTCCTGTTGACCGCACAAGAAGCCGATGTGCCAGAACCTGGTACCGGGCTGCTGATGGTGACAGGACTAGCCGCCCTGGGTGCCATGCGGCGGCGGAAGAAATCCCACCAATAGTTTGTCGTGGGCTGTGGCGCCGGGACGCTCGACGCCAGAGCCACCCCGCCCGCGAATTGCGGGTGCGCAGCTAGCGTTCCGAACCTGGCGCAGGACGAATTTCGATTACGCGGCTGGTCCATAGATTGCAATCTGACACGGCCGATCCAGCCGCCCGGCCGGGCCGGCTATCTCCCCGTGGATGGCGCAAACCGGTTGCCTCGGGTTTGACAGGTCTTTACCATCCGGGATCGGATCCCTTCTGTTCTCCTCCTCTGATCCAGCCCCAGGCCAGTTCACCCGCCCTACCATGCGCCGACTCATCTTTGTTCTTGCCTGCCTGTTGGCTGCGCCCCTCGCGTCGGCTGGACCGTGGATCGATCCCGGCGATTCGAGCCTGCGCCACGATATCCAGCTCCTGGCCGATGCCGGCGTCATCACCGGGCCGGTCTCGACCTGGCCGCTGTCCTGGGGTGATATCCAGGCTTCTCTTGAAGACAACACCCAGACCCTCGATGAGGGCGAGCAGGCGGCGCTAGGTCGGCTCAAGAAACGGCTGACCCGGGGCATGGCCAGCGGCGAATACATCCTCAGCGGTCACGCGTCGGTCGCCGAACATCCGCGAGATATCAGGACTTTCGAGGATGGTCCCCGGGAGAACGGCGAGGTCGGCGCCGGATTCGAGTGGACCGGCGAACGCTTTGCGACCCGGCTCAAGGCGCAATGGGTCAACGACCCGGACGACGGCAAGAGCTGGCGCTATGACGACAGCTATCTGGGTGTGGCGCTGGGCAACTGGATGTTTGCGGCCACTACCTCCGACCAATATTGGGGTCCGGGCTGGCAAAGCAGCATGTTGTTGAGCAACAACGCGCGGCCAATCCCATCTTTTACCGTCGGGCGCAATCTCACCACCCCCTTCGAAACCAAGTGGCTGAACTGGCTGGGCCCCTGGGACGTCTCGGTCCTGTGGGGATTCCTGGAGCAGAACCGGGCGGTGCCCAACGCGCGCGTCTTCGCCGGGCGATTCAACTTCCGCCCGCTGCAGAGCCTCGAGATCGGCTTGAGCGCCATGGGCCTGTGGTGTGGGTCCGGCCAGGAATGCGATTCGACCGCCTTCGGCAAGATGGTCACCGGCCGTGGCGAATCGGAACAGTTTGACCGGCTCTCGAGCTTTGACATCCGTTGGTCCACCCGGGTGCTGGGCCGGCCGGCCGCCTTCTACGGCCACGCAGTGGGCGAGGACTTTGGTGACGGGACCAGCCGACTGGTATGGCCCACCAAGGTCCTGATCCAGGTCGGCGCCGAGACCTGGGGCTATCGGCAGGGACTCGGCAGCTATCGCTTGTATGTTGAATGGGCGGATACCGAATGCGACGCCGGTCTCTATCGCGCGCTGACCTTTGACGGGGGCGGCGGCAAGCCGGGTTGCGCCTATCGTAATTCGACCTATCGGTCCGGCGAGACCTATCGCGACCGGGTGTTTGCCAACAGTCTCGATCAGGATTCCCGGGCGCTGACTCTTGGCAGCGTACTCAACCGGGACCGGGACCGTTCCTGGCTGGCGACGCTAACCGTCGGCGATCTGAACCGCTACAACGGCGTCCGCAGCACGACCGCCTCCAACAAGACCCGGTACCGGGAAGCCGAGCTCAGCCACCAGCTGCCGGCTTTTTTCGGCGGCGAACTCGAGTTTGGCGTCGGCTATGAATACCGCGAGGACACGGTGCTCGACAATACCGATCACGATGTCAGAGTGTTTGCCGGCTGGTCGTTCGAATATTGAAGCGGATTCGTAGCCTGAATGGTCGCGCAAGTAAAAAGAGGGCGAATTCTGTCGGCCGGACCCGGCCTGACAGACCCTGAACGTCATCGATAACCGCGGCGCATGCCTACGGTCGCTACTGGTGCGCGGAGGCGGTCAGCGGCGGATCGACATCACCGCCGCCAACCGACGCACCCCCGAACGCCAGAGTCAGCAACGCTATATCGCAGGACAGGCGGTGCCCTTCAGCCCAGCGAGGCAAACCTTATATTCATCGCCGATGCCTTTTGCGTCGTCGTAGCAAGACTCGATCTTGGCCATCCACTTGAATTTCTGGACTTCACAACTGCAGAGCGCACTGTTGAACGCCGACAGCTTGAAAGTCGAGAAACAGACTTTGTGCGGATCAAGCCCTGGCTTGGCCAGCCCGATAACATCGTGAGGGTCGAGCCCGGGTTTGGCCTCCAAGTCCCCGCTACACAGCGAGTTCCGGATTTTCAGTAGATCCTGCTCGCAGGAGCCAAAATCCTTCAATATGACTTGGGTCGTCCTCGGATCCGTACTGGCGCAACCGGCCAACCCAAGCGTCAATATCGCGATGCAGCACAACGGCAACATCTTCGCCCCAAGACCCTCAGATGCGCGCGCCACTTTGTTGTTGATTTTCATCTGCCTTCCCTCCTGTCCTTCGCCCTTGAATGTCTGTCGCTATCGCGTCTGCAGCAGTTTCTGAATGCGCGGCAAGTCGCGGATCTGGCGAAGCTGGGGATCCGCCGCCGCAAGACGGCTGGAATAACCCAATGCCAGCGCCCGTTCAAGATGCTCCTGCGCCGCTTCGGGATCGCCCCCGAACAGCTTCACCTTGGCGGCAAAATAGTACCCGTCCGGCACCTCCGGCGCGTCGCTCAATACCTTGCCGATGATCGACTCTGCTTCTTCCTGGCGTCCCACGGCAGCCAGGACCAAAGCCAGGTCTGTCAGCGTTTTGAGATCCTGCGGATTGATCCGGAGGCGTTCCTCGCTCAGCTCGATCGCCCGCTCATAACTGGAACGACTCTCCGCCTCCTGATCGGGCAGCTCAGCCAGCGCGTTACCCAGATAGCCATAGGCAGTCGGATCGTTCGGGGCAAGACGGATCGCCTCGCGCTGCATTTCGGCGGCGGCAGCGTAATGACCCGCGTAGTACTCGGCCAGTCCCAGATTGGAGTACGCGTTCTTGGATGGGGACAGTTCCACATTGCGGCGCCAGGCAGCCGTCGCACCACCGTAGTCGCCCAGCATATAGAGCGCGGCACCCAGATTGGTAAAGGCGGCCTGGTTGTCCGGCACCAGATCGATCATGCGCTGGAAGTTCGCGGCTGCCTCTTCATAATCTCCGGTCTGGTAATACAGCCCGCCCAGCCCGTTATAGTTCAGCCAGTATCCAGGCTGTAGCACGATCGCGCGACGGAATTCACGCTCTGCGTTTTCGTATTGACCGGTTTCCGCATAGACACGTCCCAACCCGAGCGCGGCGGCGTCTGAACCCGGGTCGAGTTGCCGCGCCTGCTCGAATTCCAGTTCGGCGTCTTGCATCTGACCCGAGAGCCGGTAGAGATTACCCAGCGCGATGCGCACCTCGGGCAGATTCGGCTCCAGCGTCAACGCCCGGTTGCAGGCTTTCTCCGCCTGCTCGAACCAGGTCGATGCAGACTCGAGCACGAACCGCGCCTGCAGGGTCGTACACATGCCCGCATAGGCATCTGCAAATTGTGGATCGACATCGATCGCCTTCTGGAAGAGCGCCTGGGCCGCGGTCAGCACCACATCGTTGTGGGGGCGGCGCCAATAGCCGCGACCCTGCAGATAGAAGTCATAGGCGTCGATGGACTGGGTCGGCTGCGCGGCCAGCAAGAGTTCGGACTCTGCTGACAACGCGATCCCCATGCGGCTGGTGACTTCCCGGGCGATATCGCTCTGGATCTCGAAGATATCCACCACGGTGCGATCATAGTCGTTGGACCAGAGATGGTAGCCCGTGCGAGCGTCGATGAGCTGGGCCATGATGCGGATGCTGTCGCGCGCTTTGCGCACGCTGCCCTCGAGCACATAGCGGGCGCGGAGTTTTTCCGCGATCGTCGATAGCGCTTCATTCTTGCCCTTGTAGTAGAAGCTGGCGGTGCGCGATGCGACCTGCATTTCCGGGACCTTGGCGAAGAGGTTGGTGAGCTCCTCGGCCAGCCCGTCGGAGAAATATTCGGTCTCCGCGTCGTCTCCGATGTTGAGGAACGGCAGCACCGCGATCGAGGTCGGTCCGAACTCCATCGCACCCGGCGGCGCTCCGCTCTGACCAGTCATGCCGATATCGGCCAGGGGTTGCTCGACCCTGGCCACGAACAGACGGAAACCCATGATGCCCAGCGCGATGATCAGCGCGCCGATGATCGCAAACTCGAACCGGCGCGGACTGCCGCCGCCGGTGTCTTCGCGTCGGGGCATATCGATGATGATCCCTTCCGGCGCCACCTGAAACACCCACGCCGTGATCACCGAGACGGGAAAGCCGACCACGACGAGAACGGTGATCGCCCGCAGCACCCATTCGGGGACGCCCAATAGCGGGAAGATGGTCGAGGTCACCTCGACCATGGCCCAGCCAACGGCCATATATGCGATGGCGACACGCACGACGCGGCGACGATTCAACTCCTCCCACATCGTCAGCGGCTTGATGACACCAGCAGGACCAGGCTCAGAAACACTACCGGATTCCGACAAGTTTGCGGCAGGAGGCGGTGGAGGATCATCGTTGCTCGGATCGACAACCGGATCAGCAGCAGGATCGGGGCCGGTTTGCTCCGGCTCGTCGAAGCTAACCGGCACCACCAGGCGATAACCGCGTCTGCGCAGCGTCTGGATATACCGAGGCACCTCGACATGGTCGTCGAGTGCATGGCGGAGTTCGCTTACGCAATGAGAGACCAGATTATGGGACACGTTGCTGTCGCCCCAGATCCGCTGACCCAGTGTCTCGTGGGTCACGACCTCACATCCGGCCTCGGCCAGAGTCAATAGGACTTCGATTGCCTTGGGCTGGACATGACGAGGCGTTCCGTCCGGCGCGCAGATGCTGGCGGATAGGGGTCTGACTTCGAAATCTCCGAGCCAGAAGCCTTGCAAAAGACGCTCGTCCACGCGTGTCCCTCCCCCGGGGCGCACGTTATGACAATAGCAGTTCCTGCTTAAAAAAGCCGCATCTGATTAAATCAAACCAGATCATGAATATAAATATCAGAATGACGCGAGTCGCGAAGCGAACCTCCCGAGCGAGCGACGGGCGCAGCATAAATTAGCGAAGATAACTGCCGGTCGACCGGGTGACTGATCTACCCATTCAGTCGCTTGAACTCCGGGGCTGTCCCCGTCTCAGTCCGTGCAGCGCGGCGCCACTGGCGGCGCTGGGGCTGTGCCCCAACAGGGCGCCGGTGTCCGGCTGGTTCCGTTGACGTCTCACGATCAGCAAGAACGCACCAATGTTCACCTGTCGACCCGCTGCGCATTGGGTATGCCGACGCATAAGATCAGTCGCGGCACTCGAGCAATAAGCAAATTAGCGAACACCGGCACCGTAAACCTCGATAGCCCGCTCAAAACTCAGGGAGTTCGTAGTTCAGGATCAACCGCAGGTTTTTCCGGTGGCCGTTGCTGTTTTCAAAGCCGATATACGCAAAACGCAACCGGGCCCAGAGCCCTTTGAGGACGCCGGACGTGGGCCGGTAATCGATGGTCAGATCGTAGCCGGTTTGATCCGGCAGCGAGGCGTCGCTGGTCTCCAGTCCGCGATTCCAGCCATGCGCGACGCTGAGGTATCCGCCCCAGCTCGGCAGGCCAAAACGCGCCATATTGATGGCTGTGCCGAGACGCAATGACCGCTCGCCGGCGGCATCGAAGTCCGACAACATCGTGGAGTTGTACAGCGCCGTGCCACCGAAGGGATTACGGATTCGGGCGTTGTCCTGGATCTGCGTATAGGAGAGATTGAGATAGCGCCCGCGATAGCCGAGAGTGCCTCGACCGCCCCATGCATAACTGTCCAGGTCGCCCAGCAGTTCGTCACCGACGCTGCGTTGATGGGTGTACTGGGCGCCCCAATCCAGACTCAGATCGTCGTTGAAGACCCGCAGCCGGTTGATCTCGGCGTAGGTCGTATTGAACAGATTCCACGTCTGCTGGGTGATGACGCCGAACTGCAGCGTCTGGCGGGATCCGATCCGGAACCCGGCCATCGTCAGCCCGTCGTCCGAACCCGACACGCCGGCAACTTCACCCATGGTCCGGAAGTCATCGGTATCGCGGGTCTTCATCTGACGCACGTGGCCGATGACAAAATCGCGCCCGGTTCCGGCGCGACCCAGCAGGTACGCCTCGTGGGTATTCGGGATCATGCGGCTGTCGCTGGTGTTGACATACGGCAGATTGAGAGCCTGCCGGTACAGACGCAGCACCGTGTTGCCGCGTTTCAGCTCGACCCTGGCCCGGCCGAGTACCGTGATCGAGTTCTGCTCCGGCGTCAGAAGACCGGTGCCACCCTTGTCCCGGGGCCCCCAGATTTTCTGCGAGGTGTAAAGACCGAGCTCACCGCTCAGCAGATCGCGCCATTTCCCGGTGGAGAAAGCCAGTTCGCCACCGGTCGCCGCCGCCCGGTTCTCGGTGTCCAGCGCCCCGCTTTCGGTTACATCTCTGAGATCGCGCCGGAAATCGTAGCTCCGAGACCGGAATACCAGACGGCTGCCGGTCAGAAACGGGAACTTCGCGTCGCGAGCGCGCGTCGGCACCGGTTCTTCCTCGGGCGCCTCTTCGAACGCGCGCGAAAGCTGATCGGGCAGATCCTCCGGAGACTCCGGCACCGTGTTCTCGGCGCGTTGCACTTCGTTGGCCTCGACCCGCCCCGGGAGCGCACCCAGGCCCAGACACAACAGGGCTGCCAGTGCCACGGCCCATCCGGTTCTTTGACATGAAGACGCCGGACCGCGACGCTGGCGCGGCCCGCGCCCGGTGCTCAGGGTCGTGTATGCGGTGCCGGTGTCCACTTATCTGCTTATGTATCCGTTGCAGGTGTTTGGTTTTTAGGTTATCGCCGCACGATCAGCAAGCGCTTACTGATCTTCGCGTAACAACTAGCTGCGCCGTAGGCCTGCGGCGGTATAAGATCAGCAGCGGCTACGGGGACAGTCTACCTATTTCTCCGACCTGGTCGAGGCGCGGCGCGATCGGAAGAAATGTTTAAATTGTCCACGTATTTGCCGTATTTGAGGCACCGCAATCTGATCGGAGCGACGCGATGAATAAGGGCGACCGGGACTGGCTGGAAAATCTGCCTGAGGCCTTCAAGATCTATCGTGACGGCCGCGATGTCGATGAAGTCGAATGCATCGTCCCGGACCTGGCCGGCATGTCACGGGGTAAAGCCATGCCGGCGAGCAAGTTCAACCCGCAGCACGAGACCTATCTGCCTGTCTCGATC
>JBATKC010000279.1:0-7992 GCA_049669065.1 Gammaproteobacteria bacterium | reverse complement strand
TCCTCGGCGAGCCGTGCTGCCAGCGGATTGGCCTGCATCGGCCTGGCATCGAGCATGTCCGCGCGGAGACGGATTTCGGTGGCGGGGGCGTCGAATTCTGCATCACAACCGAAAACGGGGCGGTATTGCTCACGGTATCGCGGCGCGGGGTATGTCAGGCTGACGCCCGCAATCGCCTCGCGGTGACCAAGCAGGTCCTGTAGCAAGGTCGCCGCGGCGGCCAGGTCTCTCTCGATCAGGAAGCGTAGTGCCTCGCCCAGACTCCAGCGATTCTCCAGTCGCAGTGTTGGCGGCCCGGGATCAGAGCCGAAGCGCCAGCCGAGAAACGTGTGCGTGAGATCGATATAGCGCAGACCGAGCCGTATGGCGTCGCCGAGGGTATTGCTGCTGACGATGCCCAGCCCCCACATGCCAAAGAACCCGAAATGGTGGCGCTGACCGGCCTTGAGCCCAAGTCCCGGATCCAGGTCCAGTTCGATAACCCGCCGGATAAACGCCAGCTCCCGGCTGGCGGGCACGGTCGCGTTGTGGGACAAGGCCTCCTCCGGCGGCAGGCCTTCGGCGACCAGCAGCGGCGTAGGGTCCTGCCCCAGTTCCCGGATCAGCTGAGCCAGGACGACGATGCCGATGGCCGGATGTTCACGCCGGTCCAGATCCGCCGGCCGTGGATATTTCATGGAATGGTCCGTTGTCCGATGGCCCGGTCGGTCGGGCGCGTCTGGCCGAAAATAACAAACAATCCTGCCGGCGGGAACATCGTCACGATTCCGATGGCGGCCTATTCTTGTCCGAAATCCGCCAATGGCCATGCGTATTCCGGAGAGGACAGATTGATATGAGCACCACGACCCTGCAGCTATCGACGTCCGCATTGACCGACTGGCGCCGGTTCAGGTGGCTGCTGGCCACCGTCCTCCCCTTGCTGCCGCTGGCAGGGATCGGTCTGCGCGAGACGCTGGGCTCCGATCTGTGGCTGTTTGCGCCGACCGTGATCCTCTACGGCCTGGTGCCGCTGCTGGATGGCTGGATCGGCGAGGACAGCAACAATCCAACCGAGGAGGATGTGCCGGCGCTAGAGGCAGATCCCTACTATCGCCGGGTGGTCTGTCTGTCGTTGCCGCTGGTGTATCTGGTGCTGGTGTTCTGTGGCTGGTATGCGGTGAACGCGGGTCTGAGCTGGTACGGCTATCTGGGTCTGGCGATGGCGGTCGGCTGGACCGCCGCGGCCGGGATGAATGCCGGTCATGAGCTCGGACACAAACGCGGCGTCGCCGAACGCCGGCTCTCTCAGCTCGCGCTGGCACCCGCCGCCTATGGGCACTTCTGTATCGAGCACAATCTGGGTCACCACCGGCATGTAGCGACGCCGGAGGACTCCGCCTCATCGCGGCTGGGCGAGAGCTACTATCGGTTTATGGCGCGGGAGATTCCCGGCGCGATAAAACGCGCCTGGCAGCTCGAATCGGCGCGGTTGGCCCGCGAAGGACATGCCCCCTGGTCGCCGCGCAACGAGATTTTGCAGACCGGGACCGTAACCGTTGCTTTGTGGGGCGGGTTATTGCTCTGGCTCGGGGTGGCGGTGCTTCCGCTGCTGTTGATCCACGCGGTGATGGCCTATTCGCTGCTGTCTTCGGCCAACTATGTCGAGCACTATGGCTTGCTGCGTGAGCGCGACACCGAGGGCCGCTATGAGCGCCCCCGCCCGCGGCATTCCTGGAACAGCAATCACGTGCTGTCGAACATCATGCTATACCAGCTGCAGCGGCACTCGGATCATCATGCCCATGCGGCCCGAAGCTACCAGGCCCTGCGCCACTTTGACGAGGCGCCACAACTCCCGTCCGGTTATTTCGGGATGTTCCTGCTGGCCTTCGTGCCCTCGCTGTGGTTCCGGGTGATGGATCGGCGCGTGATCGCGCATGCCGAGGGAGAGGCCAGTCGCATCAATTTCCACCCGCCGCGTCGCGCCGAGCTGATAGAGCGCTACGGTCTGGCTGACTGAGCCTGTCGGCGTCAGGCGAAGCCGAGCAGCCGGCCGGTCTGAAACACGATAAAACTGGCGGCCCAGGCGAGGATCGTCATGTAGGCGAACATAAACGCGGGCCAGCCCCAGCCGCCGGTCTCGCGCCTGACCACCGCCAGGGTGCTCATGCACTGGCAGGCCAGGGCGAAGAACACCATCAGGGACAGACACACCAGCGGCGTAAATACGCGACGCCCGTCCGGCCATCGATCGGACCACATCTTCGAGCGCAGATCTTCCGACGCTTCGTCCACATCCTCACCGACGCCGAACACGACGCCCATGGTGCTGACAAACACCTCGCGCGCGGCGAATGCGCTGATGATGCCTACACCGATCTTCCAATCGAAGCCCAGCGGCTCGATCAGCGGTTCGATGGCGTGGCCAAGGCGGCCCGCATAGCTCTGCCGGGTCATCGCGCCTGCCCGTTCACGCGCCAGCGCATCCAGCTGCGCTTCCAGCGATGCACGGGTCTCCGGCGCTGATGCAGATGCCAGCTGTTGTTCGATCTGCTGCTGGCGCTGCTCGAACGGGGCCTCCAGCGCGGTATCGCGCGGGAAGGTCAGCAGCGCCCAGATGATGATGGAGCCGATCAGAATGATGGTGCCGGCGGTCTTCATAAAGTCGCTGACCCTGCGCATCACCATGCGCGATACCGATGGCCAGTGCGGCAGACGATATGGCGGCATCTCGATGACCAGCGGGATATAACTGCCGCGCAGCATGGTCTTGCTCATGACCCAGGCCACGATCAGCGCCATGGCCGTGCCGAACAGATACATGAACGCCATCAGCAGGCCCTGGGCAAAACCGCCTTCTTGCCACGGCGGAACCATCGCAGCGATCAGCAGGCCGTAAACCGGCAGCCGCGCCGAACAGGTCATCAACGGCAGCGCCATCATGGTCAACAGCCGGTCCCGCCGCCGCTCCATGGTGCGGGTCGCCATGATGGCCGGGACCGCGCAGGCGAAACCGGACAACATCGGGACGAACGCGCGGCCGTGCAGGCCCATGCTTTTCATCACCCGATCCATCAGCACCGCCACTCTGGCCATATAGCCGCTGTCCTCCATCAGTCCGATAAAAAGGAACAGCATCAATATCTGCGGCAGGAACACGACGAACGCGCCGACGCCGTCGATCAAGCCGTTGACGACGAATTCGCCAAACAGACCCGGGCCCAGCGCCGCGCCAGCCGTCTGGCCGAGCCGTGCGACGCCTTCCTCGATCAGGCCGATGATGGGATCAGCGCCGGTGAACAGCGCCTGGAAGACAAAGGTCATCATGACCAGAAACAGTGCCAGGCCCAGACCCGGATGCAGCAGTACCCGGTCGACGCGATCGGTCATCGAGACCCGGCGCGGATCCTCAGTCAGGCAACGCGACACACAGCTGTCGATCCAGCGGTAGCGGCTCTCGATGATCTCCCGGTCCAGGTCTCTGCCCGCCGTTTCTGCAGCCTGCCGACGCTGCATTGCCTGTTGCAACAGCGCCTGCGGCACGCCGGCCAGATGGTGTTCCGCGTCGGCCGACAACAGCGCCCACAGCGCGAGCGAGCGCCGGCGGTCCTCGCAACCCTGATGCCAGGCGTCGGGGACAACCGCGGCGACGGCATGGATATCGTCCATCAGCGGCCCCGGAGACGGCTCCCAGCGCCAGCCCGGCAATGCCATCGCTGGCGTCTGCAGCACCTGGTCGATCATCCGCACCAGATCGCCGAGTCCGCGCCCGCGCCGGGCCATCATCGGCACCACCGGCACGCCCAGTTCGCGTCGCAGACAATCGATATTGATCTGCTGGCCGCTCTCCAGCAGCGTATCGGTCATATTCAGGGCAACGATGACCGGGACCCGCAATTCGATGATCTGCAGCACCAGGTAAAGATTGCGGCTCAGCTGCGATGCATCGACGGTGACGATCACCAGATCGGTCGGTGGCAACGGGTCGATACCGGCGATCGCCTCCAGCGCCAGCAGTTCCTCATTACTCCGTGAAGCCAGGCTGTAGGTGCCTGGAGAATCCTCGATCGTGGCCATACGGCCGCCGGGCAACATGACCTTGCCGGTGCTGCGCTCGACGGTGATGCCGGGATAGTTACCGATCTTGGCGCGGCCACCGGTCAGCTGATTGAAGACCGTGGATTTACCCGTGTTGGGATTGCCGGCGATGACGATCGTCGGCGTCGAGGATGCCGTGGCAGTCCGCACCGTGGTTCTCAGGTCGCGGCAACGTGCAGATGCGTAGCCTCGCCATGGCGGAGGGAGAGCCTTGAGCGGCGCACTTCGAGTTCGAGTACCCCGCCGAGATCCAGCCGTCTGATCAGCTGTAGCGGGGTGCCGGGTAACAGACCCATTTCCATCAGTCGACGGCGCAGCGTTGGCTGCCCGTCAACGGAGATCAGGGTGGCGGTCGCGCCTTCCTGTAGCTGATCCAAACTGGTCATCGATGCCGGCCTTTTTTGTGGTGTATGAGAATAATTCTCATTTCTACTGGTATTTATAATCGCTCCTGCGGGTCTTGGCAATGACCTGTGTCAAAACGGTGGAGACTATCCTCCAGCCCCCGCCACCCGTACCATCGGCGCCGGGCATCATGAACATCGCCATCCAGGACAAGATTTTTTGGGTCACCGGCGCCGCCAGCGGTGTCGGCTGTCATCTGGCCGACTGCCTGCTCAAACGAGGCGCCCGGGTGATGATCACCGACCTGAACCTGGAAGGGCTGCGGCACGCCGCCCGCGCCCGCGGCTGGCCCGAAGACCGCATACTGCTGCGGCGCCAGGATGTCAGCGACGCGGAAGGCTGGGATGCATTGCTGCGGGAGCTGATTTTGCGCTGGCAGCGGCTGGATGTGCTGTTGAATGTCGCCGGCATGATCCATCCGGGCTGGCTTGCCGAGACCCGGGTCGAAGATATCGACCGGCATATCGATGTGAACTTCAAAGGGGTCGCGTTCGGCTCACGGGTCGCGGCCCGACGCATGCTCGGGGATGGCGGCGGTCACATCATCAATTTCGCATCGCTGGCGGGGATTGCGCCGATCACCGGCATCGGTCTGTATAGCGCGTCAAAATTCGCGGTACGGGCCTTCTCGCTGGTCCTGGCGCAGGAGCTGAAGCCGCGTGGCGTCTATGTCACGGTGGTCTGCCCTGACGCCATAGAGACGCCGATGCTGGTCCAGCAGGAAGCCTATGAGGAAGCGGCGCTGACCTTCTCCGGTCGCCAGCCGTTGACGGTCCACGATATCGAGCGTGTGATCTTCGATCAGGTGCTGGTGCGACGGCCCCGTGAGGTCACCCTCCCCCTGAGCAGGGGCTTACAGGCGCGGCTGGTGGGTCTGTTTCCCGGCTTTTCCGATTGGTTGACTGGTCTGCTGCGCCGCCGCGGCCGCAAGGTGCAAAAGAGACGTCAACGCATCGGGCCGGTCAAGCGCTGAACGCCGCTTACGCTGGCTCAAACTCCTCCAGCATGCGGATGTAGTTGGCGCGCTCGAACGCGGACGGGTCCGCGACCCGGGACAGGCTCATGCTGCCGCGCAGGGGTTCCAGGCTGTCAAAACCGTGGCGGTCCATCCAGTCGCCGAGACCCTCCTTCAGGCTCCCCAGATGATCGATGCCATGGCGTAACAGGCTCGATGTCGTCATCACCACGTCGGCGCCCGCCATCAGATATTTGATCACCTCGGTGGGGCCTTCCACGCCGGTCGACGCGGCGATCGAGGCGCCGAGCTTGCCGTACAACACAGAGATCCACAGCAGTCCGGCCCTGATCTCTTCCGCCCGGCTCAATTCCAGGGTACGCGTCACGGCCATCTGTTCCAGATCGAAGTTCGGCTGATAGAAACGGTTGAACAACACCAGACCGTCCGCGCCGGCGTCGACCATCTGCTGCGCCATATGCGCGAACGCGCTGAAGAACGGCCCCACCTTGACTGCGACCGGGATCGAGACCGCGCCTTTCACTGCGCGGATGATCTCCAGATAGCGGGACTCCACCTGCTGGCCGGATTCGGCGGCGTCGGCGGCGATGTAATAGATGTTCAGTTCGATGGCGCTGGCGCCGGCCTGCTCCATGGCCGTGGCGTGACCGGTCCAGCCCTCGGCGGTCACGCCATTGAGGCTGGCGATCAACGGGATATCGATCGCCGCGCTGGCGGCCGCCAGGATCTCCAGATACCGGTCTTCACTGGCGCGGTAATCGGTCAGCGGCGGGAAATAGGACAGGGCTTCGCCGAAGCTCTCCTCGCCCGTCGCAAGCAGGCGGTCGATGGCCGCCGTCTCCTGGCGGATCTGCTCTTCGAACAGCGAATGCATGACCACGGCCGCCGCGCCGGCGTCCTCCATGCGGCAGATATTATCTTCGCTGTCGGCCATCGGCGAGGCCGAGGCAACGATCGGATGAGACAGCGTCAGCCCCAGGTATTCAGTGTTCAGTTCCATGCGGGACACCTCGGGATGGGTCGTTTCCATGTGTGCTCGCGGCAGAAGCAAAGTGGAAGCTGGCGTCGCCGCGACTCGCCATCTCCTCGTAGATACCCCAGCGGACATCGATATCCGTCTGCGCGGCGCGCATCAACGATTCGGCATCGCGCGGGTTGCTTGCGGCGAGCAGGCGATAACGCAGTTCCCGTTCCGCATACTCCTTGAGCCGGATGCTGGGACGTTGCGAGTCCAGCATGAAGGGATTGCCCCCTTCATCACGCAGCACCGGGTTATAACGGATCAGCGGCCAGTGTCCGCTTGCCACCGCCATCTTCTGCTGGCGCATGCCAAAACGCATGTCGATGCCGTGAGCGATGCAGTGACTGTAGGCGAGGATCAGCGAGGGCCCGGGGAACCGCTCCGCTTCACGGAATGCGAGCAGCGTCTGCTGCGGGTTGGCGCCCATCGCGACGCGCGCGACGTAGACATTGCCGTAGGCGATGGCCTGCAGCGCCAGGTCCTTTTTCGGCGTCGGCTTGCCGCCGGCGGCGAATTTTGCCACCGCAGCCAGCGGCGTCGCCTTTGAGACCTGTCCGCCGGTGTTCGAGTAGACCTCGGTATCGAGCACCAGGATGTTGACGTCCCGTCCCTGCGACATCACATGGTCGAGACCGCCATAGCCGATGTCATAGGCCCAGCCGTCGCCACCGACGATCCACACGCTGCGCCGGACCAGGTGGTCCGCCACCGATTCGAGCTGGCGTGCGGCAGGCAGCTCGAGTGCTGCCAGCTGCCGTCTCAACTGTTCTACCCGGAGGCGCTGGATACGGATCTCCGATTCCTCATCCTGCACCGCGTTGAGCAGGTCGTTGACCAGGTCGTCACCGAGCTGCGGGCGCAGGGTCCGCAGCAGGCCCCGCGCCTCGCGGCGATGCGTGTCTGCGCTGAGCCGGAAGCCGAAGCCAAATTCCGCGTTGTCCTCAAACAGGGAGTTGGACCAGGCGGGTCCGCGGCCTTCCGCGTTGGCGGACCAGGGCGTCGTCGGCAGGTTGCCGCCGTAGATCGACGAACACCCGGTGGCGTTGGCGATCACCGCCCGGTCGCCGAACAGCTGCGAGACCAGTTTCAGATACGGCGTCTCGCCGCAGCCGGAGCAGGCGCCTGAGAACTGGAACAGCGGCGTCAGATGCTGGACTCCACGTACGGTGCTGAAATCGATACGACCCCGATCGGTCTCCGGCAATGACTCGAAGAAGCTCAGATTGCGGCGCTCGTCCTCGAGCCGCGTATTCTTGTCGGCCATATTGATGGCGCGCTTGCCCGATTGTTCGGTGCTGCGGGCTGGACAGGCGTCGACACAAAGGGTGCAGCCGGTGCATTGGTCCGGATGGATCTGCAGCGTGTAACGGATCTCCGGGTAGCCGCGTCCGCGCAGGACCGCCGAGCGGAAACCCGCCGGGGCGCCGTCGAGTCCGGACTCGTGATAGAAGCGGGCGCGGATCACGCCGTGGGGGCAGACCAGACCGCAATTGCCGCACTGGATGCACAG
>JBATKC010000278.1:0-11742 GCA_049669065.1 Gammaproteobacteria bacterium | reverse complement strand
GGCCGCAGCCGCAACCGGCAGACCAGCACCTGATCACGCCAGAAAACGGGCAATTCCGTGATCAGGCCAGCACCGCTGGCACCGGGATGGCCATCAGCAGGGCCTGCAGCCCGATCAGTGCAAACAGCGGCGACAGGTCGATACCGCCGATAGGCGGGATCAGCCGCCGGATCGGCTTCAGGACCGGGTCGCAGATGCTCGCCAGTACGCTGCTCAGCGGGTTATAGGTGCCCGGGCTGACAAAGCTGAGGATGGCGTAGAGCAGGATAGCGAAGAAATAAAGACGGATAATCGTCACCAGCGTGCGCAGCAGCGCGAAATAGACCAGCGTGCCCGAACCCGGCGTAAGCCCTGTCTTGAGCGGGAATAGCGCCGCCGTGGCGACAAATTCCAGGAGCAGGATCAGCAGGACTGCCGCCAGGTCCAGGCCCCGATACCCCGGCACCAGCTTGCGCAGCGGCACCAGCAACGGGTTGGTCACGCGGACGATGAACTGCGCCAGCGGGTTGTGGAAGTCTGCCCGCGTCATCTGCATCACCAGCCGCAGAAGGAAGCAAAGCACGTAGAGATCGAACAGGGTCTCGATAACGAACAATAGTGGCGCGCTCATGGATTCTCCGCTGTTATCAGCCGCCGGCTTCGTCGGCCAGTTGCCGCGAACGCTGCTGCGCCGCATGGATCGCCTTGCGCACGACAGCGGCGAAATCCGAGTCGTGCAAGGATTGCATCGCCGCCTCGGTGGTCCCGCCCGGTGACGTGACCCGTCGACGTAGTTCGGCGACGTCGACGTCTGCCTCCAGGGACATACGTGCGGCGCCGAGCGCGGTTTCCTGGGTCAACAGGCGTGCCGTGTCCGGTTTCAGGCCCATTTCGATGCCGGTCGCAGCCATGATTTCCATCAACAGGAAGAAATAGGCCGGGCCGCTTCCGGACAGCGCTGTGACGGCATCCATCAGCGCCTCGTCATCGACCCAGACTACCGCGCCGACGGCGCGCAGCACCGCTTCCGCCAGTTCCCGTTCTGCCGCCGACACATCCTCGCCCGCATAGACGGCGGTGACCCCGGCGCCGAGCAGGGCGGGGGTGTTGGGCATGGCACGGATGATGGCGCCGTCGCTGCGAAGCCATCCACGCAGGTCGTTGATACGGATCCCCGCCGCCACGGTCAGCAGCAAGGGTGCGGGTGACAATGGCCCGATGGCTGCTGCGGCTTGTGCCACGCGCTGGGGTTTTACCGCCAGCACCACCAGGTCGGCATCGGCAGCCGCCTCGGCATTGTCGCTGGTGAGCGTGACGCCAAAACGTGAGCGCAGTCTGTCACGCTGTGATGGGTCCGGCTCCGCCACGCTGATCAGATCAGCCGGATAGCCGTCCATCAGCAGGCCGCCGATCAGGCTGCCGGCCATATTGCCGCCGCCGATAAAACAGATTCTCTTGTTACGCATAGTGTGTTTGACAGCTTTGCCAGTCGACAGACCAAGCATATCCGCCGCGTCAGGCACTCTCCAGTCCGCTGCCGCCGGATGGCGGACGCGGCCCGAACAAGGCGGTACCGATGCGCAACATGGTGCTGCCCTCGGCCACCGCGGCCTCGAGGTCGTCGGACATGCCCATGGACAGCGTGTCCAGCTCGATCCCGTCGGCAAGCAGTTGCTCGTAGAGCCGGCGCAGGGCGGCGAACTGACGTCGCTGGACGTCGAAATCATCGCTGGGCGGGGGTATCGCCATCAGGCCGCGCAGCCGCAGACGGGGCAGATCGAGGATGCCAGCGGCCAGTTCCGGCACCGCGGAGGGCGCCACGCCCGCCTTGCCTGGCTCGTCGCCGATGCGTACCTGGATGCAGACCTGGAGCTCGCCGGCGTGGTGCGGCCGTTGTTCGCTGAGGCGGCGCGCGATGCGCAGCCGGTCGATAGTCTGGATCCAGTCGAAATGCGCCGCGGCCTGACGGCTCTTGTTGCTCTGCAGATGGCCGATAAAATGCCAGCGTGCCGGACCACCCGCAATCGCTGCGATCTTGTCGACCCCCTCCTGGACGAAATTTTCGCCGAAATCCTTTTGACCGGCGGCGATGGCGTCGATCACCGCCGTCACCGGATGCCGCTTGCTCACGGCCAGAAGGCGGATCCCGGCCGGGTCGCGGCCATGGCGGGAACAAGCGGTCTCGATCCGCTCGAGAAGCTGCCGCAGCCTGACTGAGAAGTCTGTCATGTTTTGCCCAGGCGCCCTTCGCTATACTCTTGGCCAGTCATGCGCTGCCGCCGGTGCCGGCAGGCAGGAGCCGTTGCGCAATACAGGGAGTCCGTATGCCCGTTGAAATCGACCAGCTTCTCGCATTTGCGGTGAAGAATAACGCCTCCGACCTGCACCTGTCTGCGGGCGTACCCCCAATGATCCGGGTGGACGGAGACGTCAAGCGGATCAACATGCCAGCGCTGCCGCACAAAGAAGTGCACAGCATGATCTACGACATCATGAACGACAAGCAGCGCAAGGCCTTCGAAGAGTACTTCGAGACCGATTTCTCGTTCGAGATTCCCGACCTGGCGCGTTTCCGTGTCAATGCGTTCAATCAGGCGCGTGGCGCTGGTGCCGTGTTCCGCACCATCCCGACCGAGATCCTCACCCTCGAAGAACTCGGCGCACCAAAGATCTTCAAGGATATCTCCATGTATCCGCGCGGGATCGTGCTGGTGACCGGCCCGACCGGTTCGGGTAAATCGACCACGCTGGCGGCGATGGTGGACTACATCAATGACAACCGCCCCGATCACATCCTGACCATCGAGGATCCGATCGAGTTCGTACACGAGAGTCGGCGCTGTCTTATCAATCAGCGCGAAGTGCATCGCGATACCCTCGGTTTCGCCGAGGCCCTGCGCTCCGCGCTGCGTGAGGACCCGGACGTGGTCCTGGTCGGCGAGATGCGCGACCTGGAGACGATCCGGCTGGCGCTGACCGCGGCCGAAACCGGCCATCTCGTTTTCGGCACCCTGCACACCAGTTCGGCCGCCAAGACCATCGACCGTATCGTGGACGTGTTCCCGGCGGGCGAGAAAGATATGGTCCGCTCGATGCTGTCGGAATCCCTGCGCGCGGTGATATCCCAGACGCTGTTGAAGAAAAATGGCGGCGGCCGGGTCGCCGCCCACGAGATCATGATCGGCACCGCCGCGATCCGGAATCTGATCAGAGAAGGCAAGATCGCGCAGATGTACTCGGCGATACAGACTGGCCAGGCGACAGGTATGCAGACCCTGGATCAGTGTCTGCAGGATCTGCTGGCCAAGGGTGTCGTCAGCCGCGAGGAAGCGCGCTACAAAGCGGCCAACAAGGAAACGTTCTAGGGTCCGCCAACGCCCGGCAGGCGTGGGCGGGACTAAACGGAATAGCGATCCCGGGAGATCGACATGAATAGAGACCAGGCGATTCGATTGATGCAGGATTTCCTGCGCCGGATGATCAAGGTCGACGGTTCGGACTTGTTTATCACCGCCGGATTCCCTCCCGCGATCAAGGTTGATGGCGAGATCAGGCCGGTCACCGATACGCCCTTGACCGCGCAACAGAGCAGCGTGCTGGTGCGCTCGATCATGAACGATCGGCAGACCAAGGCCTTCGACGCCGAGAGAGAGTGCAATTTCGCCATCGCGCCGACGAATATCGGCCGTTTCCGCGTCAGCGCATTTATCCAGCAGGGCCAGGTCGGGTGCGTGTGCCGGACCATCAACACCGAGATCCCGACCATCGAGGAGATGGAGCTGCCGGTCATCCTCAAGGATATCGTGATGGCCAAGCGTGGCCTGGTCATCCTCGTCGGCGGTACCGGCACCGGTAAGTCGACCACGCTGGCGGCCATGGTCGGTCATCGCAATGCGTCCACCCACGGGCATATCATCACGATCGAGGATCCGATCGAGTACGTGCATGAGCACAAGGGCTGTGTCATCACGCAACGAGAGATCGGCGTCGACACCGAGGGCTGGCACGTGGCATTGAAAAACACGCTGCGTCAGGCGCCCGATGTGATCCTGATCGGTGAGATCCGCGACCGTGAGACCATGGAATACGGCATCCAATTCGCCGAGACCGGTCATCTCTGTCTGGCCACCTTGCATGCCAACAGCGCCAATCAGGCGCTGGATCGCATCATCAACTTCTTCCCCGAGGAGAAGCGTGACCAGCTGCTGATGGACATGTCGCTGAATATGAAGGCGCTGGTGTCCCAGCGTCTGCTGCCGCGGGAGAGCGGCACCGGCCGGGTAGCGGCGATGGAGATCATGTTGAATTCGCCGCTGATCGCCGATCTGATCTTCAAGGGCGAGGTCGCGCAGATCAAGGAGGTGATGGCCAAGTCCACGCGCCTGGGCATGCGCACCTTCGATCAGTCGCTGTTCGATCTCTACGAGCAGGGGATGATTTCTTACGATGAAGCCATGCGTAACGCGGATTCCATGAACGAGGTGCGGCTGCGCATCAAACTGGAAAGCAAGCGCGGCGCACAAGAAATCGAGTCCGATCAATTCGAGGTCATCGAAGAAGACGACAAAGGCGGCTATTTCGGAGTCGGCAGCTGAGCGTCGCTCGCGGTCGGAAATCATCAAGCAGGGAACGCGCGCTAATCCATGAATCTCAAACCGCTGCTCAAGCTGATGGCCGAGAAGAACGCCTCGGACCTGTTCTTCACGCCCAAGGCTCCGATCAAGATCAAGATCGAGGGCCGCATCATGTCTCTCGGCAAAGAATTGCTGACCGTGGATCAGGTCCGCGACGCGGCTGTCGGCATCATGACGGGCCCGCAGACGGATCTGCTGGACCGGGATCTGGAGCTCGATTTCGCTATTTCAGAACCCGGTCTCGGCCGCTTCCGTGCCAATGTGTTCTATCAGCGCGGCAACATCGCGATGGTGCTGCGCTACGTCACCCTGAATGTGCCCCAGCTCCCTGAGCTGAATCTGCCGCCGATACTGGAAAGCCTGTCGATGGCCCAACGGGGTCTGGTGCTGATGGTGGGCGCTACCGGCTCCGGTAAATCCACGACGCTGGCGGCGATGATCGATCATCGCAATGAGAACAGCGCCAACCATATCCTCACCATCGAGGAGCCGATCGAGTTCCTCCACACCAACAAGAAGTCGATCGTCAACCAGCGCGAATTGGGGCTCGACACCTTGTCCTACAGCAAAGCGCTGAAGAGCGCGATGCGTGAGGCGCCGGACGTGGTGCTGATCGGCGAAATCCGTGACCGGGAGACGATGCAGGCCGCGGTTACCCTGGCGGGTACCGGCCATCTGTGCATCGCGACGCTGCATGCCAACAACGCCGCCGAGACCATGGACCGGATCATCAATCTGTTCCCGCAGAGCCAGCATCGTCAGATCTTTATGGACCTGTCGCACTATCTCCGCGCCATCATCGCACAGCGCCTGGTGCTCGGGCGCAACGGCAAGCGCTTGCCGGCGGTCGAAGTGCTGCTCAACACGCCGCATGTCGCGGACCTGACCATGAAGGGGGATGTCAGCCGCATCAAGGAAGCGCTGCAGGAGAGCCATGAGGAAGGCATGCAGAGCTTCGACGCTTCGCTCTACAATCTATACAAGGAAGGTCTGATAGATCTCGAGACCGCCCTGACCAACGCCGATTCCTCGACCGATCTGGAAGCCAGGATCAACTTCGGCTGAGCGACCCGTTCAGGCCGCCGGCGGGAAGATCTGGTCGGCATCAAACACCGGACCGTCGACGCATACGCGTTTCATCGCCAGCCCCTCGGCGGTATGTACAGGGACCGCGCAGCCCGCGCAACCACCGACCGCGCATGCCATGTACTCCTCAAGGGACACCTGACAGGGGAGACCGAATGCCTGGGCCACGCGGGTGGCGGCTTCCAGCATCGGTGTCGGGCCGCAGGCATAGATCACGACTTCAGCCCTAGCCTCGTCGCTGAGGCTCGCAAGCCATTCCCGTGCCAGTTCGGTGACAAATCCGCGGTAACAGCCGGGCAGGTCGGCGGCACTGGCCAGACGGCTCGGGATACCCCAGTCCTCGAGCAGGTCGAGGGCGTAATCCGCCGTCGCCGGGATACCGGCCAACGCGGTCGCTGTGGCGCTGGTGGCAAACGGGAACGGCACCTCGGATCCCATGAGTACCAAGGGCTTCCAGTCGGGTTCCGGCGCCTGGCGCAGTGTGTCGGCGAGAAAGATCATCGGCGGGATGCCGACACCGCCACCAATCAGAAGCGGACGCCGCCGGGCCGGGTCAAGTCGAAATCCGACACCGATCGGGCCCAGCAGGCTGAGGCGGTCCCCGGGTCTCTTGTCCGCCAGCAGTCGCAAGCCGTCACCGACGATCTTGTAGAGAAACTCCAGCGTGCCCTGTTCCGGATCGGCGCGCATGATCGAAAGCGGACGCCGCATCGGCAGCGCCGGATCGCAGCTCAAATGGGCAAAGCTGCCGGCTTTGGCGACTGCCGCACAGCGTGGTGAACGCACGGTCAGAACAAATTGATCCGCCGGATGCGCGACCTGATGCAGGATCTCGGCGTCCTCCAGCAGGATCGTATTGCGATTTGCTTTGCTCAATTCGGTTGCGCCGGTCAGCGGTTTGGGGGGAGGGCTATTATAGTCGCTGCCGGGAGTCAGTCCGCCATCACGGCTTCCATCACCGCCATGCGCACGGCTACGCCGTTGGTGACCTGCTCTTCGATCACCGATTGAGCGCCGTCGGCGACCTCGGGGGCGATTTCGACATTTCGGTTCATCGGCCCCGGATGCATGACTATGGCGTCCGGCCTGGCCAGGCTCAAACGCCCGGGATCGAGGCCGAAGCGACGAAAATATTCCGCCGCGTCCGGCACCGCGGTCGCGGACATCCTCTCTTTTTGTATGCGCAGCGCCATCACCACGTCGGCGTCGGTGATCGCCTGGTCCACATCATCGATGATAGCCGCGCCCGGAAAATCCCTGACATCCGGGCGCAGGTGTTCCGGCGCTACCAGGCGCAATTCGCCGACACCCAGCGCGCTCAGCGCGTGGGAGGCCGATCGCGCCACTCTCGAATGGTGGATATCGCCGATGATCGTAACCACCAGCGGGTCAAAGCTGCCCTTGTGGCGACGGATCGTCAGCATGTCCAGCAGGCCCTGGGTCGGGTGATTCAGGTGCGACTCACCTGCATTCAAAATGCGCACGTGGGGCGCGACGTGGTCGACGATAAATTCCGGTATCCCGGCCTGGGCATCACGCACCACGAAGATGTCGCACTGCATGGCCTGCAGGGTGTAGATCGTGTCCAGAAGGCTCTCGCCCTTGGCCCGGGAGGACGTGCTGACGTCGAGGCTGAGCACGTCGGCGCCGAGACGCCTGGCGGCCAGCTCGAATGAGGCTCGGGTGCGCGTGCTGGGCTCGAAGAACAGATTGGCCACGGTGCGACCTGCCAGGACGTCGGTTCTTGCCGGCAGATCGCCGGCTGGCCGCAGGAAGGTCTCGGCCCGATCGAGCAGATCGGTGATCTGCGCCCGCTCGAGGCCCTTGAGGGTGATCAGGTGGCGCAAACGACCCGCCTGGTCGAACTGAGAGATCATTCCTCGGCTCCTTGATGGCCCGGGTTATCCAGCCAGCTCTGCAAGATCAACGCTGCCGCTTCCTGATCCACGTCGGCAGCCTTGAGCTTTTTCCGCCTGACTCCGGAACGACGCTGCATCTTCAGCTTTTGTTCCGCATCCCGCGAGCTGAGTCTCTCGTCTACCAGTTCGACTTTGATCCGGCAGCGGGCCTGCAGGCGTCCGGCGAAGCGCCGCGCCGCGCGGCTCAACTCGCTCTCCGAGCCGTCCATATTATAAGGCAGCCCGACCACCAGACGCTCCGGCTTCCACTCGGTGACGAGAGCTTCCAGCCGGGCCCAGTCCGGCTTGTCGCCAGGACAGATGACGGTTTCAACCGGCTTGGCGGCGCCGCCCAGGTGGCTGCCTACCGCCACGCCGATCCTGCGCCGTCCGAAGTCAAAGCCCAGTGCCAGCACCCCTTATCCTGGCTCGGCCCCGCCCTCAGGCGTGACCGACCTCCGTGCTGAGCAGGTCGAGATCGATGCCGATCAAGGCGGCGGCGGCGCGCCAGCGTTGGTCAAAGGGGATATCGAACAGGATCTCGGTATTGGCAGGCACAGTCAGCCAGGCGTTGGCAGCCATCTCGGCTTCCAGCTGGCCCGGGCCCCACCCCGCATAGCCAACCGCCACCAGTGCCTGTGCGGGCCCGTCTCCCGCAGCCATTGCCTCGAGTATGTCGCGGGACGTGGTGACTTTGACCGAGTCCGAGACCACCAGGGTCGACTCCCATTTCTTGTCGCCGTCGTGGATCACGAAGCCGCGTTCTACCTGGACCGGGCCGCCCTGCAGGACCGGTCCTGAGCCCGTTTCCGCAGCGTCCGACTCCAGCGACATCTGCGAGAAGATCTCCGCCAGCGCCAGGTCCATGGGCCGATTGACCACCAGACCCAGGGCGCCGTCATCGTTGTGCTCGCAGATAAAGGTCACAGTCCGATCGAAATTGGGGTCACCCATGGCCGGCATGGCGATAAGGAAGTGGTTGGTGAGATACGAATCTGCCATGGCGCCATTATATACGGCGCGGCCTGCGCACTCGTGCCTGGCGAGGCCCTAGGGTTCCTTGTCGCCGATCCCGCTGCTCGCGGGTCTGCCCTCGACGAATCTCCATTCGTAGGCAAAACGCAGCACCGAATAATGCTCGCGCAAATCCCTGGGGAAGGGATCAAACGGCGAAGCAAGACGCAGGATGCGCACCGCCGCTTCGTCGAGCGCCGGCTGGCCTGAGCTCTCCCGCACCGCAATCTCGGCGATCGAGCCATCGGCGCGCAATGCGATCTCGAGGACCGGACTGCCCTCGAGGCTGAGCCGGCGGGCCGCATCGGGGAAATTCAGTGTGCCGACACGCTCGACCTTGTCTTTCCAGGATGAGAGATAGTCCGCGAACAGGGTCTGCCGGGTGTTGACGGTAAGGAATCGTTCGCGGGGATCTCGCGCTCGGGCGACCGGGGTCAGCGTTAGCATCTGTCGGGATCCCGGCGACAATGCGGGACGTTCCTGCTGCGCATCGAGGATTGCCTTGTCCGCGCTCTCGTCACGACTGGTGACCAGGTCCCGCTCCTCGCTGCCGGTGGCCGGAGAGGGTTCCGGGTCGACGCCGTCGGCTTCCGCTTCGAACGGGTTGACCTGCTCTCGCGCCGCTTCCAATACCGGATCCACTTCCTCCTCGGTGTTGCCGCTGCCACGCTGGTCCTGGCGGCCAAGATAATCGGGGTCATCGACGCGCTCCTCCGGCAGCTCGTCGGACGACAATACGATTTCCAGCGCCGGCGTCACCGGTTTGTCCAGGCCATCCGGTGCGGTGAAGCTCAGACCGAGTATCAGCACGGCATGGATCGCCAGCGCGATACCCAGCGCGTAGGACATGGTCGAGTTGGGGGAAGAGCGCCGGATGGCCGTCACGACGCGGCCGCCCGGCGGCTCAAAATCTGCAGCACGCTGGCCGCGATCAGGCCACTCACGATGCCGAACAGCAGCGCCGCGGTGAGCAACACCGGCACCAGCTTGAGCAGGGCCGGGTGCGGGATGAACAACAGATAGGCCATGCTGATCTGGCCGCTCATGTGAGCCAGGGATGAGACGACGCTGAGTCCGACCGGACCTATCCGCCGACCGCCGACGGTGCCGACCACTGCCAGGGCCGAAAGCGCGGCGACGGCCCCGGTCGCGCTGAGCAGGAAGGTCGGACTGAGAAACGTACCGACCAGCAGGCTGCCGACGAGGACCCTCATCGCCGCTACCCAGACGGCAAGCCGCAGCCCATGGCGCAAAAAGACGATAAGTGTGATGACGTTGGCCAGCCCCGGTTTGACCCCGGGCAGTGGGCTGGGGAATGCGGCCTCGAGGATATGGATAGCGATCGCAAGGGCCGCGAAGCCGGCGACAAGGCGGTCGTCTCTGCCGCAGGCTGCCGCGGCATGATCGATCCCGATCTGTCTGCTGGCGCTCATCTGCTTATAGATTAATCGCGTCAAACTCGCGCTCGCCGCCGAGCACTTCGACCACGATCCCGTTTGGCAGGCAGGCCGCCACTTCACCGGACCACTCCAGCCACCCGCTGTGGACACAGTATCGGCCGGGGCAGGGGGAATCCAGGAAGCGAACGCGCCCCGCATCGACCATCACGGTGCTCAGACCGAGGCGGCCTTCGATCTCGAACACGCCATCCTGATCCAGCGACAATTCCCGGACCACGCTGCGGTCGACCGTCACCACAGCGGTCTCGCCTTCACCGCGCGGCGCCCAGAAGGCGCCGAATGAGGCACCGACCAGCCCGGCCGCAATCAACAGAATGAGAATATCGCCAGCCCGGATCAAAGAACGGGGATCTGCTGGATGTTCACTTCCGGCTTGGGATCCGGGATCAGCCAAGTGCGATCTTCCATCTGCGGCGACATATGGATGGTACCCGAAGTCTCGACCAGCATGACCTGTGAGACGCCAAGCCGTGCGGCGATAAGTGGCCATTCATCGACACCGGCCACGAACAAGGCTGTCGCAGCGGCGTCGGCCATGGCCGCCTGGCGGTGGATCACGGTCACCGAACTGACGCCCTCGGCGGGATAGCCGTCTCTCGGGTCGATGATATGGTGATAGCGTCGGCCTTCGAAGACAAAGTAGCGCTCATAGTCGCCCGAGGTGAAGACGCTCTCATCACCCTCGACATCGATGGCCGCCAGCACGCCCTCGCCGCGGGGGTCGCGGACGCCGATACGCCAGGCGCGGTCGCCATGCTTGCCGATAGCGCGAAGATCGCCGCCGGCATTGACGATCGCGTTCTCAATGCCTTGCTCGCGCAGCAGAGCGATGGCCATGTCCACCGCGACGCCCTTGGCGAAGCCGCCCAGATCGACCGCCACCCCTGGTCCGAGCAGCAGTTGCCGCGTGTCTGCCTGCCAGATTTCATACAACGGCCGGCCCGCGGCCACCGCCTGCCGGATCTTCTCGGCGTCCGGCGGTGAGGTAGGCACCAGTTCCTCGGAGCTGAATGCCCACATCCGGATCAGACCGCCGACGGCGGGATCGAACAAGCCCTCGCTGTTGCGGCTGACGGCGGCGGCGCTATCCAGCAATGTTGCCAGGTCCTTGTCCACCAGCAGCGGCTCGACGCCGCCGGCCTGGCCGTTGAGACGGCCGAGTTCGCCTTCACCCCAGGGGTCCCAGCGCTGCTGCAGCCGGTCAAAAAGCACCTCCACCTCGGCGCTGGCGGCGTCAGCGGCCGCCGCATCCGCGCCATACACGCTGACTTCGACGAGCGTGCCCATGGCCTGGAACCGCGCCCGGCTGGCTTCCGGTGTCTTGGCGCAGCCCTGCAGGCCGAACACGATCAGGATTATGGCGATCAGCAGGGCGGGCGGATGGCAGTCGCGATCGCGCCCGCTCCCGGTCAAGACGGGGTCGCGCCTCACAGACGGGCCTCAATGGCGTCGAACAACACGCCGCAGATGTTTTCACCGTACATCCCGTCCAACTCCCTGATTCCGGTGGGGCTGGTGACATTTATCTCCGTCAGATAGTCGCCGATGACATCAAGGCCGGCAAAGATAATGCCTTTCTCGCGCAGCACCGGTCCGACCCGGGCGCAGATCCAGCGGTCCCGCTCGGTCAGCTCGCGGCCCTCGGCGGTGGCGCCGACCGCGAGGTTGCCC
>JBATKC010000277.1:0-18846 GCA_049669065.1 Gammaproteobacteria bacterium | reverse complement strand
CGCGCTCGCCAGACGACCAGCGTCGCGGGCCATAGTTCCGCCGGTAGTTCTGCAATGCCGGAACCGGTAAGCTCCCGCGCCATGGAAATCACCTTTATCACCACCGGCGGCACGATCGACAAGGTCTACTATGACGCCAACAGTCGTTATGAGGTCGGCGAGTCGGTCATCGATCAGATCCTGCGGCAGGGCGAGGTCCACATCGAGCATCGGGTGTTCCAGCTGATGCGCAAAGACAGCCTCGAACTGGATGACCAGGACCGGCAGCTGATCCGGGCCAGCGTCGAGGCAGATCCGGCGCGCCGGATCGTCATCACGCATGGCACCGACACCATGGTGGAGACTGCCAGAGCGCTGCAGGGTCTGGGGGACAAAGTCATCGTGCTGACCGGCGCGCTGAATCCGGCACGTTTCCAGGCCAGCGACGCCGTGTTCAATATCGGCATGGCGGTCGCTGCGGTACAGTCTTTGCCGGCCGGCGTCTATCTGGCCATGAACGGCCAGATTTTTGATCCGGCTCACGTGCGCAAAAACCTCAAGCTCAAGCGCTTTGAACACCTGGACGGAAGGTGAAGCGGAAATACGGAGAATAGTTATGATGGCGAGTCTGACACCGCTGATGGTGCTGACCCTTTCCGGATTGCCTGCGGCTGGACACGCCGACGGCGACACGGGCGAAGACAACAAACCGGCGCCGACACCGATGGAGGAGATCCAGGTCACGGTGGATCAGATCTCGGGCCCGGTCTATATGCTGACCGGTCGCGGGGGCAACCTGGGTCTGTGTATCGGCGAGGACGGCGTGTTGATGATCGACGACCAGTACGCGCCGATGACGCCGGCGATCCGCCAGGCGGTCGCCCAACTCACCGATCAGCCAATCCGGTTTGTGCTCAACACGCACTGGCACAGTGACCATACCGGCGGCAACGAAAATTTCGGCGAGCTCGGCGCGGTGATCGTGGCCCATGACAACGTGCGGGTGAGGCTGGCCAGTGATCAGATCATGCCGTTCATGGATCGCGAGGTACCCGCCTCGCCGCCAGGGGCACTGCCGGTGGTCACGTTTAATGACACGGTAAACTTCCATATGAACGGCAACACCATCCGCGCTGCCCATGTCGCCGCGGCCCACACGGACGGCGACGCCATCGTGCATTTTGACCAAGCCAACGTGGTGCACATGGGGGACGTGTTCTGGAACGGCTTTTATCCCTTTATCGACAGCCACAGCGGCGGCTCAATCCGCGGCATGGTCGCCGCGGTGGATACGACACTGCTGGCCATCGATGAAGACACTGCGGTGATCCCCGGACATGGGCCGCTGGGTGACCGGGCCCAACTGATGGCCTATCGGGACATGCTCCAGGGGATCGCCGACCGCATCCAGTCACTGGTCGACGAAGGCAAGACGCTCGAGGAAACCCAGGCGGCCGCGCCGACCGCAGACTGGGATCCGGAGTGGGGCAACGGCTTTATCAAGCCTGACGCATTTGTGCGAATGGTCTACCAGGATCTCACCCGGTGATGGAGTGAAAGACGGCGCCCGGGGGGCGCCGTCTTTGTCATTTCCAGGACCGCGCGGCGGCAGGCACGGGTTCATCCCAGACGGAATTTTATCCCCTGAGCCAACGGCAGTTCATGGCTGTAGTTGATGGTGTTGGTCTGGCGACGCATATAGGCCTTCCATGAGTCCGAGCCGGCCTCACGACCCCCACCGGTCTCCTTCTCGCCGCCGAAGGCACCGCCGATCTCCGCACCCGAGGTGCCGATGTTGACGTTGGCAATGCCGCAATCGCTGCCGGCAGCCGACAAGAAACGCTCGGCGTTTTGCAGATTGTCGGTAAAGATCGCCGACGACAGACCCTGACGCACCGAGTTGTGCATCGCCAGTGCCTCGTCCAGATTGTGGAACGGGATCAGGTACAGGATCGGCGCGAAGGTCTCATCCTGGACGATGGGCCACTCGTTCATCGCCTTGACGATGGTGGGCTGGACAAAATTACCCGGACCGTCGATCACATGGCCGCCGGTCAGCACCTGTCCGCCGCTGCCGATGACTTTCTCCAGTGCCGCCTCGAAACGGATCACCGAGGCCTCGTCGATAAGCGGACCCATCAACGTGTCCGGCTGCATCGGATCGCCGATCCGCACCTGGCGGTAGGCCGTCACCAGCTGATGTGACAAGCGTTCGTACTGGCTTTCGTGGATCAGTACGCGGCGAGTGGAGGTGCAGCGCTGACCGGCCGTGCCGACGGCGCCAAACACGATCGCGGGCACGGCGAGCTCGAGCCGCGCGTGCTCATCGACGATGATCGCGTTGTTGCCGCCCAGTTCGAGCAGATAGCGGCCCATGCGCGCAGCGACCCGGTGTCCGACCTGACGTCCGACGGCGCAGGAACCGGTAAACGAGACCAGGTCGATCTGCGGGTCATCCACAAAATGCTCTGCCAATGCCACGTCGCTCTCGATAAAAAGACTGAAGATCGGCGGGAAGCCGTGGCCCTCAAGCGCCTCATTACAGATCTTCTGCACGGCGATCGCGCACAACGGCGTCTTCGGTGACGGCTTCCAGATACAGACATCGCCGCACACCGCGGCGAGCAACGCGTTCCACGACCAGACGGCCACCGGGAAATTGAAGGCGCTGATAATGCCGACCAGGCCGAGCGGGTGCCATTGCTCGTACATGCGATGACCCGGTCGTTCCGAGTGCATGGTATTGCCGTAGAGCATGCGTGACTGACCGACCGCAAATTCCGCGATGTCGATCATCTCCTGGACCTCGCCATCGCCTTCGGCCTTGATCTTGCCCATCTCCAGCGTCACCAGACTGCCCAGGGCATCCTTGTGCTGACGCAGCGCATCACCGACCAGCCGCACCGCCTCGCCACGGCGCGGCGCAGGGATCAGACGCCAGGCCTGAAACGCTTCCCTTGCCCGCTGCACGATGGCGTCATAGTCGTCACGGGTGGCCGCACGCACCCGGCCGATGAGTTCGCCGGTCGCGGGGTTGATCGACTCGATAATCTCGCCGCCCTCGCAGGGCAGCGCCGTGGCGCCGCTCCAGGCACCGGGGTTGTCCTCGTCCAGACCGAGTTGCTCGAGGATCTTGTGCATCAATTCACTCCTTTCAGGCGCTGGTGTCCGGCACCGCCACTGGCCACCAGGGTTGCAGAAACTTCATTGGTGCCCCCGTGGGCATAGAAATGGCCAAAACGGTTATCAAGGATGTCCTTGAGGCGGAAGCTCTCCTGCGCCACAAAACCCTGATAGTCCTCGGCATTGGTGACTACCCGGTCCAGCACCGCGCAAACGCCGGCGGCTGTGGTCACCTGGATCGCTGACCACAGCCGGCCCGCGATGATCTGAGGATAGACCTTATTGACGTAGTTCTCCTCGCGATATTCGCCATCCTGCCAGCCGTTGACCGCGACATAGATCACCACCACGTCCTGCAGCGTCCGCGGCACCGAATTCTCGAGGATCCGCTTGAGCGTGCCCCGATCCTCATTCAGCCGCAGCCCGTTCATCAACAGTCGCATCTGCTCGCAATGGCCGGGATAGCGCATGGTCTTGTAATTCATCTCCCGCACCTGCTCGCCATAGGTCTCGCCGAGGGAGCCGAGACCGCCAGAGGTGTTGAAGGCCTCATACAGCGTGCCGTCGATCTCGATTTCTTCGCGGCCCTCCAGCGGCAGCACGTCGACCACCCGCCCGTCGACCACACTCTGACAGACGTTGCCGTATTCGTTGATCAGGCCGTCGGTCGACCAGGTCAGCGAATACTTCAGCACATTGCTGGGGTTTTGTGGCAGAGCGCCGACGCGCAGTTTGACCGTATCGACCCGGTCGAAATGCTGGATCAGCTCATTGGCGGCCACGCTGATAAAGCCGGGGGCCAGACCGCATTGGGGCGCGAACGCGGTCCGCGCGCCCTGGGCCAGTCCGCGCACCGCCCGTGTCACCGCCACATCCTCGGTCAGATCGAAATAATGCAGCCCGAGCTCCGCGGCCACTGCCGCGACGCCTTTGTTGCAGAAGTAGGGCAGACCTGACACGACCGCATCGGCCGCGTGCTCGGCCAGATGCGCGCGCAGCCGGTCCGGATCGCCGGCGTCGAGCTGAAACGGGACCACATGATCGAGGCGATGGGCCTTGGCTACCGCCCTGGCGGTCTCGCCGTCCAGATCGGCAAGCTGGACCTGATAATCGCCGGACTCGCCCAGCAGACCGGAGATGAGCGCGCCGATCTTACCGGCGCCGAGGACAAGGACGCGGTGCATAAACTGACTCCGTGGAAATTTCGTGTTTTCGGGCTTTTTTCGCTGTCCCCGGTCCGATCCCGGGGGCGGGAAAGCCCGGCATTGTGCCAATTCGTCGATAACGGGTCCACCGGCCCCGGAGACGAAAGTCTTTTGCATTGCGTCAAGTCACGCTAGCATTGCGATCTATGACACGTGGACACGACCAGACAGGCTGGCACCCTGCCAGTTGGCACAGCCGCACGGCGGTGCAGCAGCCGAGCTATCCGGATGCGGCGGCGGTGGAAGCCGTGCTGGGGAGTCTCAGCCGGCTGCCGCCGCTGGTCGTCTCCGGCGAGGTCGAGGCACTCAAACAGCAGATTGCCGAGGCACAGCGCGGTCATCGCTTCCTGCTTCAGGGCGGTGACTGTGCCGAGAGCTTTGACGAATGCAACTCGGATCTTATCGCCAAGAGGCTGAAGATCCTGCTGCAGATGAGCGTCGTCCTGCTTCACGGGCTAAAGAAACCGGTGATCCGGGTCGGGCGCATGGCCGGCCAATACGCCAAGCCGCGCTCCGCCGACACCGAGACCCGGGACGGGTTGACGCTGCCCAGTTATCGCGGCGATCTGGTCAACCGCAATGGCTTTACCGCCGGGGATCGGGTGCCGGACCCCCTCTTGATGATGCGCGGCTACGAGCGCGCCGCGCTGACCCTCAACTTTGTCAGAGCCCTGGTCGATGGCGGCTTCGCCGATCTGCATCATCCCGAATACTGGGATCTGGATTTTGTCGGCCATTCACCCCTGGCGAAGCAATATCGCCGCATCGTCGAGTCGATCTCCGATTCCCTGGACTTTTTCGAGTCGATCTCCGGCGGGCCGGTGCACCACACGCGGCGGATCGACTTCTACAGCAGCCACGAGGGCTTGCATCTGCTCTACGAGCAGGCGCAGACACGCTTTATCGAGCGTCGTGGCCACTGGTACAACCTGTCCACACACTTCCCGTGGATCGGTATGCGGACTGCTGATGTGGACGGGGCCCATGTGGAATTCTTCCGTGGGATCTCAAACCCGCTCGCGATCAAGATAGGTCCGGGCATGAGCGCGGAATGGTTGCAGGAACTGATCGCGCGGCTTAACCCCAACAACGAACCCGGTCGTCTGACGCTGATCCATCGCTTTGGCGCCGGCGAGATCGAGAGTCGCTTACCGGACATGATCGACGCAGTCCGGGCCACCGGCAGCACGGTGTTGTGGAGCTGTGATCCGATGCACGGCAATACAGAATCCACAGCCAGCGGCCTCAAGACGCGGCGCTTCGACAATATCCTCAAAGAGGTCGAGCTGGCCTTCGAGATTCACCGCGAAGCGGGCAGCTACCTTGGCGGCGTCCACGTCGAGTTGACCGGCGACAACGTGACCGAGTGCACCGGTGGCGCGCGCGGTCTGACCGACGCTGATCTGGCCCGCGCCTATATGTCGCAGGTAGACCCCCGGCTCAATTATGAGCAGGCGCTGGAAATGGCCATGCGTATCGCCGGGCTTCGCGGACGTTAGCAGCGTGCGCCGGAGCGGGTCTGGCGGTCAGACGTGTTGCAGATCGGCCGGTGCGGCCGCGCGCCACTGGCCGGGTCCCAGACCTTCCAGCGTCCAGGGCCCGACCGCCCAGCGAACCAGACGCAGCGTCGGGTGACCCAACGCGGCCGTCATGCGCCGGACCTGGCGATTGCGGCCCTCAAGCAGCACGATTTCCAGCCAGGCCGTCGGCACGGATTTGCGATAGCGTATCGGCGGATCCCGCGGCCATAGCCAGGCAGGTTCTGCGATAACCCTCGCCCGGGCCGGTCTGGTGCGGCGCCCGGCGACCACCACACCGCGGCTGAGATCCTCCAGAACCGGCGCCGCCGGTTCTCCCTCGACCTGGACCAGATAGGTCTTGCTCATCTTGTGCCCGGGATCGGCGATCCGCGCCTGGAGTGCGCCGTCGTCGGTCAACACGACCAGCCCCTCGCTGTCGTAGTCGAGCCGGCCTGCAGGATAGACATCCCGGGCGTCGACAAAGGCCGCCAGCGTGGTCTTGCCCTCGTGGGGAGAGAACTGGCACAGCACCCGGAAGGGCTTGTTCAGCAGAATCACGGACACGGCCGAAGTATAAGCGCCTGGCGGACCGGATTTGCTTGCACCAACTGCGGATTGTGCGACATTTTGCTTTGCAAAATGGGACCGGAAACACTATATTGTGCAGTGCAGAACCGGTGCTCGACATGAGTTGAGACAGAGTCTTATTACTCTGTCGCAACTGCATGTTTAACAAGCTAAAGGAGTTCGCTTATGAGCCCTCAGTCCGAGCGGGCCAAGACCCCGGACTACGCAATACTCGGAGCTATGGAACCCGGCTTCGAGGAAATTTTGAGCGCAGAGGCGATGGCGTTCGTCGCTGATCTCACCGAGCGCTTTGGTGCCAGGATCGAAGCGCTGCTGACGCGCCGCCGACAGCGGCAGCAAGAGATCAACGAAGGCAATTTCCCCGATTTCCTGGCCACCACCCGGCAGATTCGCGCCGACGACTGGCGCGTCGGTGAGATCCCCGGCGACCTCCAGGATCGCCGCGTCGAGATTACCGGCCCCACCGACCGCAAGATGGTCATCAATGCCCTGAACTCCGGCGCCAGGGTGTTCATGGCGGACTGCGAGGACTCGCTGACGCCGACCTGGCACAACGTGATCCAGGGCCAGATCAATCTGCGTGACGCGGTCCGTCACGAAATCGAGTTCACCAGCCCCGAAGGCAAGCAATACCGTCTCAGGGATAATCCGGCGGTACTGATCGTCCGCCCGCGTGGCTGGCACCTCTACGAAAAACACATCCTGCTCGATGGCCAGCGTGTCCCCGGAGCGTTTGTCGACTTCGGTCTATATCTGTTTCACAACGCCAACGCAGCGCTGGAGCGGGGCACCGGGCCCTATTTCTATCTGCCCAAACTGGAGAGTCACCAGGAAGCGCAGCTGTGGAACGAGGTGTTCGAGTTCTCCGAGGATCGCCTGGGTCTGAGCCACGGCACCATCAAGTGCACCGTCCTCATCGAGACTATCCTCGCCGCGTTTGAAATCGACGAGATTCTGTATGCGCTGAAGGACTACATCGTCGGCCTGAACTGCGGACGCTGGGACTACATCTTCAGCTTCATCAAGAAATTCCAGCGTTATCCGGAGTTCGTGTTGCCGGAGCGCGACAAGGTCGGCATGACCACCCATTTCCTGCGCTCCTATTCGCAGCTGGTGATCAAGACCTGTCATCGCCGCGGCGCATTGGCGATCGGCGGCATGGCCGCGCAGATCCCGATCAAGGGAGACGAGCAGGCCAATGAGATCGCTATCGGCAAGGTGCGGCAGGACAAGGAGCGCGAGGTGACCGACGGCCATGACGGTACCTGGGTCGCGCATCCGGGGCTGGTGCCGCTGGCGATGAAGATCTTCGACCAGCACATGTCCGGCAAGAACCAGCTTGATCGGCTGAGAGAGGACGTGACGGTCAACGCCGCCGATCTGCTCGCGATCCCGCCGGGTGGCATCTCGGAGAAGGGCCTGCGGCACAACATCAATGTGGCGATCCGCTACATGGCGGCATGGCTCGGCGGCAACGGCTGCGTCCCGATCTACAATCTGATGGAGGACGCTGCGACCGCCGAGATTTCCAGGGCCCAGATCTGGCAGTGGATCCGGCATCCCCGGGGCGAGCTCGACGACGGACGTCGCATCACCCTGGAGATGTTCGAGCAGCTGCGCGAGGAGGAACTCGCATCGATCCGTCGGGAAGTGGGCGATGAAGCCTTTACCGAAGGGAATTTTGAACACGCCGCGCAGCTGATCGATCAGATCACGCGCGAGGACGAATTCGTGGACTTTCTTACGCTGGTCGCCTACGAGGCGATCGACTGATTCATCAAAAAATCGGGCATCGGCCTAGAGGAATAACGTCATGACTGACAACACTGCAGCGAGTTTGAAAAAAGCCTGGGCCGAGGATGCCCGCTGGAAAGGCATCCAACGTCCGTACAGCCCGGAGGACGTGACGCGTCTGCGCGGTTCGGTGCAGATCGAGTACACGCTGGCCCGGCTCGGCGCCGAGAAGCTGTGGGGCTATATGCACGAGAAACCCTATGTCAACGCGCTCGGCGCGCTGACCGGCAATCAGGCCATGCAGCAGGTCAAGGCGGGTCTTGACGCCATCTATCTGTCCGGCTGGCAGGTCGCCGGTGATGCCAACCTGTCCGGCGAGATGTATCCGGATCAGTCGCTGTATCCGGCCAACTCAGTGCCCTCCGTGGTGGCACGGATCAATCGTTGCCTGCAACGCGCCGACCAGATCACCCATGCAGAGGGTGACCAAAGCATCGATTGGTTCAAACCTATTGTCGCCGACGCGGAGGCCGGATTTGGTGGTGTGCTGAACGCCTATGAATTGATGAAGCAGATGATCGAGGCCGGCGCGGCCGGCGTGCACTTCGAGGACCAGCTGTCTTCGGCCAAGAAATGCGGCCACATGGGCGGCAAAGTGCTGGTGCCGACCCAGGAAGCGGTCAACAAGCTGGCGGCGGCGCGTCTGGCGGCCGACGTCTGCGGCGTGCCCACGATCCTGGTCGCGCGCACCGACGCTGAATCGGCCAATCTACTTACCGCTGACGTTGACGAGCGCGACCGCGAATTCATCACGGGCGAACGCACGGCAGAGGGCTTTTTCCGGGTCAATGCCAGTCTCGATCAGGCGATCTCGCGGGGTCTGGCCTATGCACCGCTGGCGGACCTGATCTGGTGCGAAACCCAGGTGCCGGATCTGGACGACGCCAAGCGTTTTGCCGAGGCGATGCAGAAGGAGTATCCCGGACAGATGCTGGCCTATAACTGCTCACCCTCGTTCAACTGGCGCAAGAATCTGGATGACGCCACGATCGCCAAGTTCCAGCGCGAACTCGGCGCCATGGGTTACAAGTTCCAGTTCATCACGCTGGCCGGATTCCACGCGCTGAATTACAGCATGTTCACGCTGGCCAAGGGCTACAAGGAAAGCCAGATGTCCGCCTATGTGAAATTGCAGGACGCGGAGTTCGACAGCGAAAAGGACGGTTACACCGCCACCAAGCATCAGCGCGAAGTCGGCGCCGGCTATTTCGACGCGGTGACTCAGGTCATCACTGCCGGCCAATCGTCGATCACGGCCCTGACCGGCTCGACCGAGGAAGCCCAATTCGAAAAAGCCATGTAGCGGTTGCGGATCGGTCCTGACATGGCCCCGACGAGCACTCGTCGGGGCCTTTTTTGTTGCCGCACGGGCTCGGGGCCACCACTCCGACTGTTCTGATCAGGCCGGGTAGCGTGGACCGGCGCTTGAGGGCCGCACACGCCATCAGTGATAATTGGCGGTTTAACGTCATTCCCCCGCAGCAGGACAGCATGCAATACGAACATATCGTGATCCCCGGCGATGGCACGGCCATCACCATGAACACCGATTTCACCATCAAGGTCCCGGCGCACCCGATCGTGCCGGTAATCGAAGGTGACGGGATCGGCATCGACGTGACGCCGGTGATGAAAGACGTGGTCGATGCCGCGGTCAGCAAAGCCTATGGCGGCGAGCGCGCGATCGCCTGGATGGAGGTGTTCGCCGGCCAGAAGGCCGCGGAGCGCTACCAGGGCCAGTTTCTGCCCGAGGAGACGCTGGACGCACTGCGCCGGTATGTGGTCTCGATCAAGGGGCCGCTGGCGACACCCGTGGGCGGTGGCTTCCGCAGTCTCAATGTATCAATCCGCCAGACCCTGGATCTCTATGCCTGCGTGCGTCCGATTCAGTATTTCCCCGGCGTGCAGACGCCGATGAAAGACTCCGATCTGGTGTCCATGACCATCTTCCGCGAGAACACCGAGGATATCTACGCCGGGATCGAGTGGGCGGCGGGTTCACCGGAGGGCCAGAAGTTGACAAAGTTCCTGCAGGAGGAACTCGGCGTGACCGGCATCCGCTTCCCGTCCAGCTCCGGGCTCGGTATCAAGCCAGTGTCACGGGAAGGCTCACAACGGCTGATCCGCAAGGCGATCAATCACGCGGTGGACCAGGATCGCAGCTCGGTCACGCTGGTGCACAAGGGGAACATCATGAAGTTCACCGAAGGCGCGTTTCGTAACTGGGGCTACCAGCTGGCCAAGGACGAATTCGGCGCCACCGAGATCGGAGCCGGGCCCTGGCTGAGCTTCCGCAACCCCCGTACTGACCGTGAAATCGTGATCAAGGATGTGATCGCCGACAATTTCCTGCAGCAGATCCTGCTGCGCCCGGAGGAATACGACGTGATCGCCACGCTGAATCTCAACGGCGACTATATCTCCGATGCGCTGGCCGCCCAGGTGGGCGGTATCGGCATCGCCCCCGGCGCCAACATCGGCGATGGCGTCGCCGTGTTCGAGGCCACCCATGGCACCGCGCCCGGCTTTGCCGGCAAGGATCGGGTCAACCCGGGTTCGCTGATCCTGTCGGCGGAGATGATGCTGCGCTATCTGGGCTGGAACGAGGCGGCGGACTTGATCCTCCACGGTGTGCGCACCACGATCGAGAAAAAAGAGATGACCTTCGATCTGGCGCGTCTGCGTGAAGCGATCCGGCACCCGCGCACTGCGGATCAGCCCAAGGCTCCCGTGCAGGAAGAGATCGAGCGACTGGTGCCCGGCGCCACCCTGGTTGGGACCCGGCGCTTTGGCGAGGCGATCATCGAGAATATGGAAGCCTGAGGCCTCTGCCCATGGACACCCGGCCATGTTTCGATCCCGATTGCCGGCGCTGTCTGCGGCTGGCGGCGTTTCTCGATCAGGTGTCGGCCGAACATCCGGCTTACCACGCGCGGCCGGTTCCGGCATTCGGCGACCCGGCGCCCCGTCTGCTGATCGTCGGGCTGGCCCCGGGGATGCACGGCGCCAATCGCACCGGGCGGCCGTTTACCGGCGATCATGCCGGAATTTTGCTCTATCAGACGCTGCACCGGCTCGGGCTGGCGAACCACGAGGGTTCGGATCGGGTCGATGACGGTCTCGAGTTGCGCGGATGTCGCATTACCAACGCAGTCAAATGCCTGCCGCCCTCAAACAAGCCGATGCGCGCAGAGATCCGTCATTGCAATCAATTCCTCGCGGCTGAACTCGGTTCACTACCGGCAGGCGCGGTGGTGCTGGCGCTCGGCCGCATCGCGCATGACGCGGTTCTTATGGCGCTCGATCTGCCGCTCGCCAGCTGCCGCTTCGAGCATGGCGCGGAACATCATCTGGGATCCCGCTTGTTGGTGGATTCCTATCATTGCAGCCGCTACAACACCCAGACACGGCGACTCACCCAAGCCATGTTCGAGACGGTGGTGGCTCATGCCGCCACGATCGCCGGCTGCGGCAAGGCCGCGTGAGCGACACGCCGTCAGACACTGCGGACGCCCCGTCCTTCAATCCGCGCCCGACGCTGCGCCGGCTGCCTCACAAGCCGGGTGTCTATCGTTTTCTCGACACCGCCGGCAAGATCCTCTATGTGGGCAAGGCCCGCGATCTGCGCAAGCGGGTCAGCAGCTATTTTCGCAGCGGTATTCCGGGCGGCAAGACCGGTTTGCTGGTGCAGCAGATCGCCGCCATCGAGGTCAGTGTGGCGGGCAGCGAGGGCGAGGCGCTGATCCTAGAGAACAATCTGATCAAACAGCATCGGCCACGCTTCAACGTGTTGCTGCGTGATGACAAGAGTTATCCCTATATCCGTATGTCCTCGGAACACGCGTTCCCGCGTCTGTCCTTTTATCGGGGCAGCCGCCGTATCCCGGGACGGCTGTTTGGCCCCTATCCGTCGGCCGGCGCGGTCCGCGAAACGCTCAACCTGCTGCAAAAGTTGTTCCGGCTGCGCTCCTGCGAAGACAATTTTTTTGCCCATCGCAGCCGCCCGTGTCTTCAGTATCAGATCCAGCGATGCTCCGGCCCCTGCGTCGACCTGATCGGCCCCGACGACTACGCGCGCGACGTGCAGCATGCGGTGCGCTTTCTCGAGGGCCGCAGCGGCGAGGTGGTCGAAGAGCTGGTCGGGCGGATGGAGGAGGCGTCATCACGGCTCAACTTCGAGGAAGCAGCCCGCTATCGGGACCAGGTCGGGCGTCTGAAATCGGTGCAGCAACAATTTGCCGGCGCGCATCGGGATCGCGGCGATATCGACGTGCTGGCGGTGGCGGAGCAGGCTGGCATCTTCTGCGTCGCGGTGATGTTTGTCCGCGGCGGACGCAATCTCGGCAGCCGAACCTGGCTACCCCGGACCGCGCCGGGCACGGACGCGGAGGAGGTACTGAGCGCGTTTGTCACTCAGTATTACGACAGTCGTCCGATCCCGAACGAAATCCTCAGCGACCGACCGGTGGCCGATGCGGAACTGATCGAAGCCGCGTTCAGCCAGCGCATGGAGCGCAAAGTGGCGCTGCGTCACCGTGTGCGCGGGGAACGGGCGCGATGGCTTGAACTGGCCGCCGACAACGCAGGTCATGGCCTGGCGCTGCACGTCGCCAGCCAGGCCGGGATGCAGGCGCAGCTGGAAGCGCTGCAGGAAGCGCTCGGCCTGGCGGAAACACCGGCGCGGATCGAGTGTTTCGATATCAGTCATACCCAGGGCGAGTCCACCGTGGCCTCCTGCGTGGTATTCGGGGCCGAGGGCTCGCTCAAGTCCGACTATCGACGCTTCAATATCGCCGATGTAGCGGCCGGTGATGACTATGCCGCCATGGCTCAGGCTCTGTCCCGCCGCTATACCCGGATCAAGCGCGGCGAAGCGGTGCTGCCCGATCTGTTGATGGTCGACGGTGGCAAGGGGCAACTCGCGGAAGCGATCCGCGTGCTCGACGAATTGCAGATCGAAGGACTTGAGGTGCTGGCAGTGGCCAAGGGCCGAAGCCGCAGGCCGGGTCAGGAGCAACTGTTCTTGGCAGGGAGAAAACGCGCCCTTATACTGCCGCGCAACTCTCCGGCCCTGCGTCTGATCCAGCAGATCCGGGATGAGGCACACCGGTTTGCCATCGCCGGCCACCGCCATCAACGCGCCAAATCCCGGCAGCGCTCTGTGCTGGAAGACATATCGGGACTTGGCCAAAAACGGCGCAGCGCGTTGCTGCGTGAGTTTGGCGGTCTGCAGGGCGTGACTGCTGCGAGCCTCGAGGACCTTTGCCGGGTCAAGGGTATCAGCCGAACCCTGGCCCAGCGTGTTTACGAAACCTTGCACCCGGCGGATTGAGTGAGCCTGAAACCCACCCTGAACCTGCCGAACAGCCTGACTTACTTCAGGATCGTGCTGATCCCGGCGTTCGTGCTGGTGTTCTATCTGCCCTATGACTGGGCCCGGCCGGCATCGGCGCTGGTGTTTTCCGCCGCCGGGATCACCGACTGGCTGGACGGCTATTTCGCACGCAAGCTGGGGCAGACCTCGCCGTTCGGAGCATTTCTCGACCCGGTGGCCGACAAGCTGATGGTGGCCACCGCGCTGGTGCTGATCGTGCAGACGGACCCGCGACTGCTGGTGGCCTTGTCGGCCGCGGTGATCATTGGCCGCGAGATCGCGATCTCGGCGCTACGGGAGCTGATGTCAGAACTCGGCGCGCGACATCACGTGGCAGTGTCGAATGTCGGCAAGTACAAAACTATCTTCCAGATCACCGCGCTGATCATGATGCTGTATCAACACGATATGTTGATCCTGCCCATGTACGATCTGGGGTACGGATTCCTGCTGGCCTCAGCCATCCTCACCTTGTGGTCGATGGCCCAGTATATGATTTCGGCCTGGCCCCACCTCAGCGCCGACGATACCTGCGAGTAAGCGATCCCCGGTCCTGAGGGCCCTCTGCCGACCGGCGCGGACCGGCGTTGGCCCTTGGCACAACACACTGACTGAAGCGATCGCAGATTGCCCTGCAATTGCCCCTGCCGGGATACGCGGCCAACGCATTGCCCGGCACCCATGGGGATTTTGATGGCGATTGCCGGAAGTCCGTTGACTTGGCTCGGCCAGTTGAGCAAGGTGACGCGGTCGCAATGCAGCCGGCCTGAGGCACGGGTGTAGGACGGCGCAGGGGAGGAGTGTATGAGCAAAGCGCAGTCGCGCACACTGTCAGACAGTCGCGGACGACGCACGTCGCTGCTCTGTCTGCTCTATTTTTGCCAGGGCTTCCCCTGGGGCTTCGCCACCATTGCGCTGTTGGCCACGCTGAGCCAGGCCGGTCATGGCAAGGCCGAGACCGCCACCGTGGTAGCCCTGGCGATCCTGCCGTGGACATTCAAATTCTTCTTCGGCCCGCTGATCGATTCGGTGCGTATGCCAGCGCTTGGCCTGCGTCGCCCCTGGATCGCGATCGCGCAGTTCTTTATGGCCCTGACCCTGCTGGCGGCGGCGACATCGGGCGCGATGGAGAGCAATGCGACCCTGATGTATCTCGCGTGGGTGTTCTTTGTTCACAATTGTTTCGCTGCGCTCCAGGACGTCTCTACCGACGCGCTGGCCGTGGACCTGCTCGACGACTCCGAACGCGGCCGGGTCAATGGCTTTATGTGGGGCTCCAAGCTGCTCGGTATCGCGGTCGGCGGCGCGGGTATGGCTACCGTCGTGGCCTACACAAATCTGCAGACCGCGGTCTTGATCCAGGCCGGCATGACGATAGCGGTATTGACTCTGGTCATTACCTGGCTCGAGCGCCCCGGCGAACGACGCTTCCCCTGGTCGGCCGGCAGTGCCCAGGGTGCGCTCGGCAAGGGCAGCTTCGGTCTGCGGGTCACGATCCTGGAACTGAAGCGGGCATTATCCAACCGCACCACATTGACACTGGTCGTCGTGGCCTGTGTCTATAACATTGCGGAGGGGATCTACGACCCGCTGACCGTAGAGTTCTTTGTCCAGGAGCTGGGCTGGTCCGCGGACCAGTTCGCGCGGGCGCAGGGTACCTGGGGCGTGTTGGGCGAGCTGTGCGGTGCGCTATTGGGGGGCTATCTCTGCGATCGCCTCGGCCGGCGACGCGTCGCGGCGATGGGCCTTGCGGGCATGATGGTGACCCTGCTGGCGTTTGCCCAGACGGCACAATCCTGGCAGACGCCGGAGTATATGCACGTCCTCCTGCTGCCGGCCTTCAAGGGCACGCTGGCTTTCGCTACCGTCAGTTTCTTCTCGTTATTTATGAAAGTCTCCTGGACGCGGGCCGCCGCGACCCAGTTCACGCTGTACATGGCGACGGCCAATCTCGGCTATGCGCTCGGCGCGAAGCTGATTACCTGGCTCGAGCTGGCAGGGCTTGATCTGAGCCTGGCTGACTTTTACATGCTGGCCGGGCTGTCCCCGCTGATCCCGTTGGTGCTGCTGGTGGGTCTTGACCCGGACGGCGTCGAAGAGCGCAGGCTGGCCGAGGCGCTTCAGCTCGAGATGGCGAAGGCAGAATAGCGCAAGCCCTGGTATCGACGCCAAGCGGTGCGTGTGCCGGGCCTGGGATCGGGATTCCTGCGGGCCCCGGACATCATCACGCCATGCTTTACGGCCCAGGACGTGATTTCCGTCTGACCCCCGCTCTACCGTCACGATGACTGCCCTTGACAGGTCACCGGCGGCCGCTAGAATTCCCCGTCTGCCAAGCGGGAATAGCTCAGTTGGTAGAGCACAACCTTGCCAAGGTTGGGGTCGCGAGTTCGAGTCTCGTTTCCCGCTCCAGAACAAGATCACGGGCCCGGGTCGTCAGGATCCGGGCCCGTTTTTTTCAGACCAGGTCTATTCCCAGATCACGTCCCGGCCACCGCGCTCGGCCGCCGCGAGCAGCTCCAGCAGCGGGAAGGCCCGCTGGTGGATCGTCACCTTGGGTTCACCTTCACGTCTGTCTGGCTGCGAGGCATCCGCCTGCGGTCCGAGGTCATCCAGCGCCGCTTGCAGGCTTTGACGGGCCGCGCCGACACTTGCGGCCCGGCAAGCGCCCGGCACGTTGCCGCTCTGGCCCATCATGCGTAGCAGCTTCCTGGCTACGTCCCCAAACATGATGATGTCCGGATAAGCCTTGGTCTTGAAGGTCACGATCATGCTCTTTTGGCTCCGTGGCGCTGGCCGCGTCTGGGATCCATCCGGCCGTGCTGCAGGCCACCGCCGCTTGTGGTAGATTTCCGCCTCCGCGAACCTCTGGCTAGGTGGCAGAGTGGTGATGCAGCGGCCTGCAAAGCCGCGTACACCGGTTCGATTCCGGTCCTAGCCTCCACGATCCCGACCCGGATACCTCGATTCCGGTGTCCGGGTCCAGGTCAAGACGACCTCTCAGGGCTGACCTGTCCCCGGCGCTGCCGGCATGGGCATGCATTGCCCGGGCGATTCGAACAGGGACGGATCCACTGGCCCGATCCTGAGGTCCTCCAGGGTCATGGTGACCGCCTGATCACCGTTTTCTCCGCCGGGTTCGACCTGCATCTTCAGCGGGATGTTCTCGGCCGTCACCCAGAACATGGCGCGATGGACCTCGCCGGTATCCTTGGAAATGACGCGGTAGCGCGTCGTCTCGATACCATTGATCGACTCCTGACCGAGTTCCTCGTAATCGACGTCTCCGGCCTCCAGCGCGTCGCCGGATGCCAGGCCCATGTCGGCATCGACCTGGTCAAGGGACTGTTCCAGGCACTGGGGCATGCCGGCGTTGACTATCCACATCAGCCCCAGGTCCTGGCGCACGATGTTGGTCACCGTCATGCCCTGGAATTCGGTCTCGGTGCGGACCTTGTCCGGCGTCCAATAGAGCTGTTGCTGGATCCGCCCCCGGGCGGTGTCCATCACCCGGGTGCCGGAGTAGTCCACGCTTGGTTTCAGGAAAGGCAACTCTCCGGCCTCTGCGCCAGCCAGCGCGGCGACAAAGATCATCGGAATCAGGACAGCTCGGAACATAGTGGCGACCCCCCATGAAGACACAGGCAATGATCCACTTGCCTGCGATATCCAAACCTTGCAGCCCTCCGGGCGCGGGGTCAATAGCAGACTGGCACGATGACGGGCGCTCAGTCGGTCGAGTAAGCTTGGCCACAGGATGCAGCCCGGGTGGCGGAACTGGTAGACGCAGCGGACTTAAAATCCGCTATCCGCAAGGATGTGTGGGTTCGACTCCCGCCCCGGGCACCATGTTGGCAAGGACTCTTTCTGCCTCCCGGCGCGTCACGCAATGAGCAGTTAGAACCTGTCTAGTCCAATAGAGCCCAAAGGCGCCAGCCGCCAAACCCTCGCAGGTCGATCAATACCAGCGACCCGTCGGGGCGGGCTTGGAACACGGCATGCGTCTCCCGCAACTAAAAAGCCGCCCCGGAGCCGTTGAGTTAGAGACCGGATTGTTAGAACAGATTGCTGAGTCCAGCGGCCTTCGCTGCCCGGATTTGTCCAGAGCTGGGGCCCAGTTCGACTCGGTCGATTTTGTGTCGGCTGGCTTTACAATTGGTGCATTGCAAAGGAAAAACGGCCAACCCAACCCCCTAACAATCAGCGCTTTACGACTCTTGGCACAAATAGTGTCTTGGCACAAATAGTGCATTTTTTAAACATACCGTTCCAGGCCATGAAACAGACCTATTCCTAAAGAACGATTTTTGCTGCCGACCGAACCTGGGGCAAGCAGAAACAGGTCGCCCGGTAACGGCAGAATGGAATGCACGAAGTGATACGGGGGAAAGACATGAAAACTGGGACATTCTTTAGACGGCTCGCACTCGGCGTAGTGCTGTTGTTCGCGGCCGCCTCTCAAGCTCAAGCGACGACCGTGACTGTCTGGGGTGAAAGCCCATTTGGCGTGAGCCTAGCCAACATAAGTAATTTCTACACGGCTGTGCCGGACACCACCTCGTCCGTCGCAGGCGGTCAGCTTGACACCGTCGATTTGTCAGATACGCGACTGTTGTGGGCAATTCAACCGGCTAACGACTACACGCAGGCCGAACTGGACGTGATGGCGACTTTTCTGGCGGGCGGCGGTCGGATCGCATTTATGGGGGAGCACGGCACTATTGCTCCGAGCCAAAACAACCGGATCAATGCTGCGCTGACTTTCCTAGGATCGGACATATCGATCAACAACGTGATTCTTGACGGGGGCTTCCGCGAGGCGAGTGTTGGCGACGGGCAGATTCTGGCCCATCCGTTGACCGTCGGTGTCGATAATTACGAGTATGCGGCCTTCGCCCCGCTTAGCATTGGGGGGGATGCGGAGGCGCTGATGCTTGGTGAGGAGTCGTACCTTGGCGATCCGAGCATCATGATGGCTTATCAAAATATCGGGCCGGGCAGCATTTTCCTGATCACCGATCAGAATGTCTGGGATAACGTTTTGAACAATTGGGGGGGGAACTTCGACAACGGCCAGATGTTCGAGAATCTCCTGCTCGGTGATACCGGCGCACCGCCAGTTGATCCGCCAGTTGATACTCCCGAACCGACCTCTTTAGCGCTACTCGGCCTCGGCCTGGTCGGCATGGGTTTGAGACGGCGCAAGATGGCCTGATCGCTAAAAAAACAACAGTTAGCAGTGATGATGAACCCCGCCATGTGC
>JBATKC010000276.1:0-9645 GCA_049669065.1 Gammaproteobacteria bacterium | reverse complement strand
GCATCGACTCGACTCGACGCCGGTCCAGCTCCAGTTGCGCGTCGGCAGCCGGCAGCTGTGCCAGCAGGGTCGCCGCGAGACTGGCGCCGGATCCACTCTGTGGGACCCGATAAAACACCCAGTGCTGCTCGCGATAGCGGATCAGCAGCCCGGCGTTGCACAACAGCTTTAGATGGCGTGAGACCCGCGGCTGGCTCTGGCCCACGATATCGGTGATCTCGCTCACCGTCAGCTCGCTGCGGGCGCAGATCGCCAGCAGCCGCAACCTGGTCGGTTCGGCCGCGGCCTTCAACGCATGCAGAAGATTGTCGAGCTTGTCCATAACACCTGCGTCTACGCGGAGCTTCAGTGAATATAAGGATATCTTTATATTTTGCAAGTGATTGTTTGTTGCAAGCGCAAAAAAAGCCGGATCCATCAGGATCCGGCTTCGGTCCGACGACAGCCAGGATTACGGCAGGGCGATGACCCAGGCGGAATCCCGCAACCACTTCTGACGCATCTGCTCCAGCGCGCCGATGTTCTCCGCGGTGTCGACAAAATTGTCGATGAGATTCAAAAATTGCGGATCGTTGGCGGGCACGGCGATACCGATGGGCTCGAAAGTAAACGGCTTCTTGAGCGTGGACAGACCCGCGTCCGGGTGACGCAGGATGGTCAACATGCAGATCGCCATATCCGCGACCAGCGCATCGATCTGACCGTCGAGCAGCAGCTTTACCGCGTCATCGTAGTCGTCCACGGTCACCAGCTTCGACTGGGACATGACGGTCTTTACGTACTCTTCGCTGGTCGAGTTCTTCAGCGCCGCCAGCGTCAGCTTGGCGTTGTCGATTTCGCCGGCCTCCTGGGCCGCGGCGAGGACGCTCGAGCGGGTCAGGATGGACTTGCCCGACAGCATATAGGGTCCGACAAACGAGGCCGTCTGCGTCCGGCGCGTGGTGATCGACATGCCCGACATGACCATGTCGACCTTGCCCTGCTCCATCGATTTCAGCAGATCTCCAAATGGCGCTTTGACGATCTTCAGGTCCACATGCAGACCGCTGGCGATCAGGTTGGCCAGGTCCACCTCCAGTCCGATCAGCGCCCCGTCGCGGCTGACGACATTGTATGGCGGCTGACTGCCGGACATGCCGACCCGCAGCTCCCCGCTCTTGACCACCCGGTCCAGGACCGGATTGTCGGCCGATTGGGTGGCGCCAGCGGCGAAAGTCAGAGCCACCACCGCCAGGATTCCTTGCACAAGTGCTTTCATCTTTCTCCCTCTATCTTAAGGCCAGGGGCCCTTCCAGACCCCGATAAATACCCGCGGCGTTATGCCACAGGCTCAATGCAAAACTTCCGGGCCGGATCCGGGCGGCAGGTCCACGAACAGCGACTCTGCGTCCACGGCGTCGAAGCGATAGGCGCGATTGCAAAACTCGCAGCGGACCTCCACCCGGCCTTCCTCGCGCAGCAGGTCGGTGATCTCGTCCCGGCCGAGCATGCGCAGCGTACCCTCGACACGGTTCTGACTGCAGGAGCAGCAAAAGCGGACCGGCTGCGCTTCAAACAGACGCAGGTCATCCTGGTGGAACAGCCGTCGCAGGATGTCCCGATCGGTAAGATGCCGCAGCTCGTCGCGCGACAAAGTGTCGGCCAGCACCTGCAGATGCTCCCATGCCTGCTCGGCCTCATCGCCCCAGGAATCGGGCAGACGTTGCAGCATCATCCCGGCCGCGCCGTTTGCGCCAGTGGCCAGCCACAGCCGCGTCGGCACCTGAACCGAGTTCTTGAAATAGCTCTCCAGCGATGCGGACAGGCTGTTGCCGCTAATCGGCACGATACCCTGGTAGCTCTCCTGACCCTGCCCGGTCTCAATCGTGATCGCGACCCGGCCCTCGCCTGACAAACTGCGCAGATCGCCCTCGGGTGCCTCGCCACGCCACTTGGCGAGACCACGGATCTCCTGCTGATTGGTGCACTGGACCACCAGCAGATGCATGGGGCCGTCGCCCGACAATTGCAGGGTCAGCTTGCCGTCGAACTTGAGCGTCGAGGCCAGCAGCACGGCCGCGGCCAGCGCCTCGCCGAGGGCGCGGCGGATAGCCGGCGGATAGTCGGCCTGGGCCGCTATCTGCTGCCAGCTCTCGTCCAGATGGACCAGCTCACCGCGGACCGGCATGTGTTCGAACAGGAACCGATGCAGACAATCCGAGTCGTTGAGCCCGCGCGACTCAGCCATCCAGCATCTCTTTCAACAGTTTGTTCACTTCCGCCGGATTGGCCTGTCCGCGCGTGGCTTTCATCACCTGGCCGACAAAGAACCCGAACAGCTTGTCCTTACCCGACCGGTATTGCTCGAGCTGGCCGGGATTGTCCGCCAACACCTGCTCGATAACCGCCTGGATGGCGCCACTATCGGTGATCTGCTTCAGACCGCGGGCTTCGATGATGGCGTCGGCGCTGCCTTCGCCCGCCCACATGGCCTCGAACACGCCCTTGGCGATCTTGCCCGAGATCGTTCCATCCTCGATCCGGCACAGCATCCCGGCCAGCGCTTCCGCGCTCACCGGGCTCGCTTCGATGCCGATCCCGTCCTTGTTGAGGGCACCGGAGAGGTCACCCATGACCCAGTTGGCAGCCACTTTCTTGTCGGCCACGCGGCTGGCCACGGCCTCGAAAAAATCCCCCATGGCGCGGCTGGCGGTCAGCAACGAGGCATCGTATGCGGAGAGACCATATTCACTGACGAAGCGGTCCTGTTTTTCCCATGGCAGCTCCGGCAGCTCGGCGCGAATCTGATCCACGGTGGCGCGATCGATTTCCACCGGCAGCAGATCGGGATCGGGGAAGTACCGATAATCGTTGGCCTCTTCCTTGCTGCGCATCGGCCGAGTCTCGTCCTTGGCCGAGTCATACAGGCGGGTCTCCTGGACCACGCTGCCGCCGGATTCGATAATGTCGATCTGCCGCTCGACCTCGAAGTTGATCGCGCGCTCGATAAAGCGGAACGAGTTGAGATTCTTGATCTCGGCCCGGGTACCGAACTCGTGGCGCCCGAGCGGGCGCACCGAGACGTTGGCGTCACAGCGCAGCGAACCCTCCTGCATATTGCCGTCACAGATATCCAGGTAGCGCACCAGCTGGTGGATCAGCTTCATATAGGCGACCGCCTCCCGCGCGGAGCGCAGATCCGGCTCCGAGACGATCTCCAGCAGCGGCGTGCCGGCGCGGTTGAGATCGATACCGGAGAGACCGTGGAAATCCTCATGCAGCGACTTGCCGGCGTCTTCCTCCAGATGGGCACGGGTGATGCCAACGCGTTTGACGGCGCCGTCGTCGAGGGTGATATCGACCCAGCCGTCGTGGACCACCGGCAGCTCATACTGGCTGATCTGATAGCCCTTCGGCAGGTCCGGGTAGAAGTAGTTCTTGCGCGCAAAAATCGAGCGCGGCGCCACCGTCGAATGGGTCGACAGACCGAAACGCACCGCCATCCGCACCGCATCCCGATTGAGTACCGGCAATACGCCCGGGTAACCCAGGTCCACCAGGCAGGCCTGGGTGTTGGGCTCGGCACCAAAGGCGGTGGCGGCACCGGAAAAAATCTTGCTGGCCGTCTTTAGCTGGGCATGGATCTCCAGCCCAATGACCACTTCCCAAGTCATGCGTGTTCCTCCGTAACCATTACTCCGGCCGCGCTCACGCGAAATCGCCGCCGGGAGCGAGCCGATGCCAGTCGGTGGCCTGCTGATAGCGATGCGCGGCGTTCAACAGCCGGGCCTCGTCAAAGTGACGCCCGATCAGCTGCAGCCCGACCGGCAGGCCATCGACCATGCCGCAGGGCACGGACATGCCGGGCAGACCCGCCAGATTGACGCCGATGGTGTAGATATCGTTCAGATACATGGTCACCGGATCGTCGGTCTTGGCGCCAAGAGCAAAAGCCGGCGTCGGCGCGGTCGGCCCGAGCAGCAAATCCACCGACGCGAAGGCCTGGCGGAAGTCCTCCGCGATCAGCTGGCGCACACGCTGGGCCTTGAGATAGTAGGCATCGTAATAACCTGCCGACAGCACATAGGTACCGGTCATGATCCGCCGCTGAACCTCGGCACCAAAGCCCTCGCCGCGGCTGCGTTTGTAAAGATCCTCCAGGTCCACCGGGTCTGCGGCCCGATAGCCGAACCGCACGCCGTCATAGCGCGACAGATTGGACGAACATTCGGCCGGTGCGACCACATAGTAGGTCGGCACCGATAAGCCGACATTGGGCAGGCTGACCTCCTCCACCGTAGCGCCGAGCTTGCGGAACTCATCGATCGCCGCCTGGACCGCCGCTGCATTGGCCGCATCGAGGCCCTCATCGAAGAACTCCCGCGGCACGCCTACCCGCAGCCCGTCGAGATCATCGTCAAGGGTGGCCCGGTAGTCCGGCACCGGTTCATCGACGCAGGTGGAGTCGCGGGGGTCGTGAGCGGCCATCGCCGCCAACATCAACGCCGCATCCTCCGCGGTCTGCGTCAACGTGCCGGCCTGATCCAGGCTCGAGGCAAAAGCGATCATGCCGAAACGGGAGATTCGCCCGTAGGTGGGCTTTAGCCCGGTGATCCCGGTCATCGCTGCCGGCTGGCGGATCGACCCGCCGGTATCGGTGCCGGTGGCGGCTGGGGTCAGCCGCGCGGCCACTGCCGCCGCCGACCCTCCAGAGGAGCCGCCCGGCACCTTGTCCAGGTCCCAGGGGTTGCGCACCGGGCCGTACCAGCTGGTCTCATTGGACGAGCCCATGGCGAACTCGTCCATGTTTGCCTTGGCCAGCATGACCATGCCCGCCTCGGCCAGACGCTCGACCGCAAACGCGTCATAGGGCGCGACAAAATTGTCCAGCATGCGCGATCCGCAGCTGGTGCGGACCCCGCGGGTGCAAAAAATGTCTTTGTGCACCAGTGGGATACCGGTCAAGGGGCCTGCGGTGCCGGCGGCGAGACGCGCATCGGCGGCCTCGGCCTGAGCCAGGGCGGCATCGGCGGTCACGGTGATAAATGCGTTGAGCTTCTCCGCCAGCGTGTCGATACGGGCGAGGAAATGGCGTGTCAATTCAACACTGCTGACCTCCCGCGCGTGCAGCGCGGCTGAGAGTTCGGCCAGAGTTCGCGTGTGCATGGAAAAATCCTGTCGTCGTGGCGCCGGGCCCGGGGCACCGGCGGTAGCTAAGGGAGGCGGCCCCCAGGGCCACGAGGGCCACGAGGGCCACGAGGGCCGGGGGCGTCCAGTGGCGGATTACTCGATGACCCTGGGCACCAGATAGAGACCGCGCTCGGTGCGCGGTGCGTTGACCTGGTAGAGCTCGCGCTGATCTTCCTCAGTCACTGCGTCGTCGCGCAGCGGCTGCGTCATATGCAGCGGGTGGGCCATCGGTTCGACCTTGTCGGTCTCGGCGTCATCGAGTTGCGCCACGAAATCGATAATTCGGGAGAGGCTCTCCACATATGCGGGGATCTCGTCCTCTGAGATCCGCAGACGGGCCAGATGGGCGATGTTCTCCACCTCGTGTCGGGTCAGTGCCATGCGTCACTCCTGAGCAAATTCGAGCGCGATCAGCCAAGCTGGCTATAATACATCGCCGCTTGCCGTCAGTCGCCCCCGTTGCTAGATTTAGGCGTTTATCCGACCCCTTCCCCCTGACAGGATCTGCTCTCACATGCTCAAAAGCCTGCGCGGTTACTTTTCCAACGATCTCTCCATCGACCTGGGCACCGCGAATACCCTGATCTACCTGCGCGGCAAAGGTATCGTGCTGAACGAACCGTCCGTGGTCGCGATCCGTGAGGAGACCGCCAGGGGCGGCCGCGCGGTGCAGGCCGTGGGCGCTGAAGCGAAGAACATGCTTGGCCGGACACCGGGCAATATCACTGCCATCCGGCCGCTCAAGGACGGGGTCATCGCCGACTTCACCGTCACCGAAAAGATGCTGCAGCATTTCATCAAGAAGGCTCACGGCAGCCGCTACTTCCGTCCCAGCCCACGGGTGCTGGTATGCGTCCCCTACGGATCGACCCAGGTCGAGCGACGGGCGATCCGCGAGTCGGCCGAGGGCGCCGGGGCGCGCAAGGTCTATCTGATCGAGGAACCGATGGCGGCGGCGATCGGCGCCGGCATGCCGGTCCACGAGGCGCGGGGCTCGATGGTGCTGGATATCGGCGGCGGCACCTCGGAAGTGGCCGTCATCTCCCTCAACGGCATCGTTTACGCCGCCTCGGTGCGGGTCGGCGGCGATCGTTTTGACGAAGCGATCATCGCCTATGTGCGCCGCAATTACGGCATCCTTATCGGTGAAGCCACCTCCGAGCGGATCAAGCACGACATCGGCTCCGCCTATCCGGGTGAGGAGGTCCGTGAGATCTCGGTCAAGGGCCGCAACCTGTCTGAAGGCGTGCCACGCAGCTTCACCCTGAACAGCAACGAGATCCTCGAAGCGCTGCAGGAACCGCTGCAGGGCATCGTCGGCGCGGTCAAGGCAGCATTGGAGCAGACGCCGCCGGAACTGGGTGCAGATGTGGCCGAACGCGGCATCGTGCTGACTGGCGGCGGCGCCATGCTGCGCGATCTGGACAAGCTGCTGATGGAAGAGACCGGCCTGCCGGTGGTTATCGCCGACGAGCCGCTGACCTGCGTCGCTCGTGGCGGCGGCAAGGTGCTGGAACTGATGGACCAGCACGGACCGGGGCTATTCGGACTCGAGTAGCGCGGGCTGGCGCCGCGGCGCGGCTCGGGCGAGAATACTCGCCCATGGCGAAAATCCCCGCACCCACCGTGAGTTAAGCGGGCTGCAACACAGCGATCACAAGCCCATGTTTACGCGCGGCCCTTCCCTGGGCATGCGCTTGTTCCTGCTGGCGGTGTGTTCGATCCTGTTGATGTATCTGGATCATCAGCGCGGCCATCTGCAGACCGTGCGCCAGGCCCTGTCGGTCGCCGCCTATCCCATCCGCGTCATTGTCGACGTGCCATCCCGGGCTTTTCTTTGGGCGGGCGACTCTCTGATCACCCGGCGCTCGCTACAGCAAGACAATGCGCGACTGCGCGAGGCACGGCTCGAAGCCAGGGTGCGGCTGCAACGCCTCGAGGCCCTGCAGGCCGAGAACGACCGCCTGCGTGCGCTGCTTGAATCGCGGCCACGACTGCCGGACCGCATCCTGGTCGCGGAGATCCTGTCGGTGGATCTGGATCCGTTCCGTCATCGCCTGGTCATCGACAAGGGTATGACCGACGGTCTGTATGTCGGCCAGGCGATGCTCGACGCCGAAGGCCTTGTCGGCCAGGTTACCCGCGTCGAACAGCTCAGTGCCGAGGCCATCATGATCAGCGATCCGGGTCATGCCACGCCGGTTGAGATCAATCGCAACGGTCTGCGCACCATCGCCCTGGGCACCGGCGACAGCGGCCGGCTGTTGTTGCCGTTCCTGCCCAACAACGCAGACGTCCAGGCTGGCGACCTGCTTATCACCTCGGGTCTGGGTGATGCCTTCCCCTATGGCTATCCGGTGGCACGGGTGCTGGCGGTCGATCGCCGGCCAGGCGAACCGTTTGCGGAGATCCTCGCTGAACCGACCGCGGCGCTGAATCGTGAGCGCGAGGTGTTGCTGGTGTGGCAGCAGGATCGCGCGCCGGAACAGATCGTGTCGGACGAGATGGCGCCGGGGGAGATGGTGCCGGACGATATCGCGCCGGGCGACGATGGGGGCGCAACCGAAGCCGCGGCCGACCCTGTGGAGCCCGGGCGATGAGCAACCGCTATCGTATCTGGCCGGTTCTGGCGTTCTTTCTGGTGGCGATGTCGCTGGAAGTGGCGCCGATGCCGGAGGCGCTGGCGCCCTGGCGTCCGCCGTGGGTGGCCTTGTCGGTGATCTACTGGAGCATGCATCGGCCGGGCCGCTACGGCGTCGGCATCGCCTGGCTGATCGGACTGCTGCTGGATGTGCTCAGGGGTGCGGTGCTCGGCCAGAACGCTCTGTCGCTGGCGCTGGCCGCATATGTGACGATCAAATTGTGCCAGCGCCTGCGCGTCTTCCCGATCTGGCAGCAGGCCATATCGGTCAGCCTGATCATCGCTGTGCTGGGTTTTGTAGGATTCTGGATCGACGGCATGACTGGCCAACTCCAGGGCGGATTTCTGCGTCTGGCGCCGATCGTCTCGGCCATGGTCGTGTGGCCGCCGCTGACCTGGTTTACCGATCGCTTCGTGGCCCCGCGGGTCAGGAGCTGAAAGCGTGGCAACGCGACTAAAAGACCATTGGCGCGAGCAACGGCTGTTCCTGGCCCGCGTGCTCGCCTCCGGTGCCGTCGTCATCGGCCTGACCCTGTTCGTGATGGTGCGCCTGGTCGACCTGCAGGTGTTGCGTTTCGAGCATTTCAGTGAGCTCTCGCGTGGCAACCGGGTGCGTATCGAACCGCTTCCACCGACCCGGGGCCTGATCTACGACCGCAACGGCATCGTGCTGGCCGAGAACCTGCCTTCGTATCAGCTGGAGATGATCCCGGAACAGGTGGACGATATCGACCTCAGCCTCGAGGCGCTGATCGGTCTCGGGCTACTGGAAGCGGATGATCTGGAACGGATCCGCGCGGAGATCCGGCGGCAGCCGAATTTCCGGCCGGTCGCGCTGCGTTACCGTCTCAGCGAGGAAGAAGTGGCGCGATTTGCGGTACGCCGACAACAATTTCCGGGGGTCGAAATCCAGGCGCGTCTGATCCGGCATTATCCTTACGGATCAGTTGCGGTGCATGCCCTGGGCTATGTCGGCAGCGTCAGCCAGGCCGATCTTCAGCGGCTGGACCCGGGCGACTACGCGGGCACCACGCATACCGGCAAGATCGGCGTCGAATTCGCGCAGGAAGACGCGCTGCATGGCAGTGCCGGCTACCGTCAGGTGCTGGTCAACGCCCAGGGCCGGATCCTGCAGGAGTTGGAGCGCACCAGCCCCATCCCCGGCTCGGACGTCTATCTCAGCCTCGACCTGGAGCTGCAGCTCGCCGCGGAAGCAGCGCTGGCCGGGCGCCGCGGCTCGATCGTCGCCATCGACCCCCGCAACGGTCAGGTACTCGCGCTGGTCAGCCAGCCAGGATACGACCCCAACCTGTTTAGCGCCGGCATCTCGACGCGGGAATACCGCGGGCTGCAGGAAGATCCGGATATCCCCCTTTTCAATCGGGCCCTGCGTGGCCTTTATCCGCCGGGCTCGACGATCAAGCCGGTGATCGGTCTGGCCGGTCTGCATTTCGGCGCCGTGGCGCCCTGGCAGCGCGTCTATTGTCTCGGCTATTACACCCTGCCCGGCAGCAGCCATCGATTCCGCGACTGGAAGCGTGAGGGGCACGGCCCGATGAATCTCAATGACGCCATCGCCCAATCCTGTGACGTCTATTTCTACGAGCTCGCGCTGAAGCTCGGTATCGACAACATGCATGACTTCCTCGACGGCTTCGGACTCGGCCATCGCAGCGGCATCGATGTGCCGGCGGAGAAAGCCGGCACGCTGCCGTCGCGGCAATGGAAGCGGGACAACTTCCGCCGCCGCGAGGACCAGGTCTGGTTCCCCGGCGAGACTCTGATCACCGGCATCGGCCAGGGCTATCTGCAGACCACCCCGCTACAGCTCGCCC